>NZ_JBBEOI010000258.1 GCF_037860755.1 Aquipuribacter hungaricus
GGCAGCGGGCCCACCGACGGGGTCGTGGCGACGACCTGCACGCCGTCCCCGCCCGCGCGGCGCAGCGCCTCGGTGAGCCGGTTGGCGGCGGCCATGACGGCGGGCGCGTGGAGCCGGCCGGGCTGGCGGCTGAAGCGCTCGATCGGCCCGGACACGGAGATCGCGGCGACGACCCGGCCCTGCGCCCCGCGCACCGGCGCGGACACCGACGCGACGCCGGGCTCGCGCTCGCCGACGGACTGCGCCCAGCCGCGGCGGCGCACCTGCGACAGCGTCGTCGCGGTGAAGCGGGCGCCGATCAGGCCCTTGTGCAGCCGGTCCGGCTCCTCCCAGGCGAGCATCACCTGGGCCGCGGAGCCCGCGAGCATGGTCAGGGTGGCGCCCACGGGGACGCTGTCGCGCAGACCGCTGGGCCGCTCGACGGAGGCCACGCACACCCGGTGCTCGCCCTGGCGCCGGTACACCTGCGCGCTCTCGCCGGTGTGGTCGCGCAGCGCGAGCAGCACCGGGGTGGCGGCGGCGAAGAGCTTGTCCTCCCCGGCGCTCGCGGCGAGCTCCGCGATGCGGGGCCCGAGCACGAAGCGGCCGTTGACGTCGCGCCCCACGAGGCGGTGGTGCTCCAGCGCCACGGCCAGCCTGTGGGCCGTCGGCCGGGCGAGCCCGGTGGCCTCCACCAGCTGCGCGAGGGTGACCGGACCCCCCTCGAGGGCTCCCAGCACGATGGCGGCCTTGTCCAGCACGCCGACTCCGCTACTCTTGTCCACGAGTCGATATTGCCGTCTCGACATGTGGATGGCAAGCGGTCGCGCCGGGACGCGCGCCGCACGGGCAGCACAGACGGCGACCTGGCGGTCGCGAGGAGGGCACGACGATGAGCAGGACGCTCGCGGAGAAGCTGTGGGACGCGCACGTGGTCCGCAAGGGAGAGGGCGACGAGCCCGACCTCCTGTACATCGACCTGCACCTGGTCCACGAGGTGACCAGCCCGCAGGCCTTCGACGGCCTCCGGCTCGCGGGGCGGCCCGTGCGCCGGCCGGACCTCACCATCGCCACCGAGGACCACAACGTCCCCACCACGCCGGGCGTCGGGCGCGACATCCCCATCGTCGACGAGGTCAGCCGGACCCAGGTCGACACCCTGCGCACCAACTGCGCGGAGTTCGGCGTGCGGCTGCACCCGCTGGGCGACGTCGAGCAGGGCATCGTCCACGTCGTGGGCCCCCAGCTCGGCCTCACCATGCCGGGGCTGACGGTCGTCTGCGGCGACAGCCACACCTCCACCCACGGCGCCTTCGGCGCGCTGGCGTTCGGCATCGGCACCTCGGAGGTCGAGCACGTGCTCGCTACCCAGACGCTGCCGCTGCGGCCGTTCCGCACCATGGCCATCACCGTCGACGGCACGCTGCCCGAGGGCTCCACGTCCAAGGACATCATCCTCGCGGTCATCGCCAAGATCGGGACCGGCGGCGGCCAGGGCTACGTCCTGGAGTACCGCGGCGAGGCCGTCCGGCAGCTGTCGATGGAGTCGCGGATGACCGTCTGCAACATGTCCATCGAGGCCGGTGCGCGCGCCGGGATGATCGCCCCCGACGAGACGACGTTCGAGTACCTGCGCGGCCGGCCCCACGCCCCGCAGGGCGCCGACTGGGACGCCGCGGTGGAGTACTGGCGGACCCTGCGCACGGACGACGACGCCGTGTTCGACGCCGAGGTGGTCCTCGACGCCGCGGACATCGAGCCGTTCGTCACGTGGGGGACCAACCCCGGGCAGGGCCTGCCGCTGTCGGCGTCCGTGCCGGACCCGGCGGACATCGCCGACGCGGGCGCCCGCGCCGGCGCGCAGAAGGCGCTGGCCTACATGGCGCTCACGCCGGGCACGCCGCTGCGCGAGATCGCCGTCGACACGGTCTTCATCGGCTCGTGCACCAACGGTCGGATCGAGGACCTGCGCGCCGCGGCCGCCGTCGTCCAGGGGCGCCACAAGCACCCGGACGTCCGGGTCATGGTCGTGCCCGGCTCCGCCCGCGTCCGCCTGGACGCCGAGGCCGAGGGCCTGGACAAGGTGTTCACCGACTTCGGGGCCGAGTGGCGCAACGCCGGCTGCTCGATGTGCCTGGGCATGAACCCCGACCAGCTGGCACCCGGCGAGCGCAGCGCGTCGACGTCCAACCGCAACTTCGAGGGCCGCCAGGGCAAGGGCGGGCGCACCCACCTGGTGAGCCCGCTCGTCGCGGCCGCGACCGCCGTCCGCGGCACCCTGTCCAGCCCCGCCGACCTGGAGCCCGCGCCCGCCGGCTCGACGGCCGTCTGAAGGAGCCCGACGTGGAACCGTTCACCACCCACACCGGCGTCGGCGTCCCGCTGCGCGCGAGCAACGTCGACACCGACCAGATCATCCCGGCCGTCTACCTCAAGCGGGTGTCGCGGACCGGGTTCGAGGACGGGCTGTTCTCCGCCTGGCGGCAGGACCCCGGCTTCGTCCTCAACGCCGAGCCGTACCGCGCCGGCAGCGTCCTGGTCGCCGGGCCGGACTTCGGCACCGGGTCCTCCCGCGAGCACGCGGTGTGGGCGCTCAAGGACTACGGCTTCCGCGTGGTGCTGAGCTCCCGCTTCGCGGACATCTTCCGCGGCAACGCCGGCAAGCAGGGCCTGCTCGCCGGGCAGCTGGCCCAGGACGACGTCGAGATGCTGTGGAAGATCCTCGAGACCGAGCCGGGCACCCAGGTGACGGTCGACCTGCAGGCGCGCGAGGGCCGCTGCCAGGAGTTCGTCTTCCCGGTCGGCGTCGACGACTACACCCGCTACCGCCTGCTCGAGGGGCTCGACGACGTCGGGATCACCCTGCAGAGCGCCGCGCTCATCGACTCCTTCGAGGCGGCGCGGGAGCCCTGGCGCCCCACGACGCTGCCCGTCCGGTCCTGACGTGGGGTCCGCCACGCCGCCGGCCGTGGCGGACCCGGCCTTCACCGGGGCCGTCTACGCCGGCGCGACCGGCCACCACCGCGCCCACGACGCCGACGTGCTCGCCCCGGTCGCGTGGCGGGCCGGCATGCGCGTGCTCGACGTCGGCTGCGGCGTCGGCGACCTGACCGCCCGCGTCGCCGGCCTGGTCGCCCCGGGCGAGGTGCTCGGCGTGGACTCCTCGCCCTCGCAGGTCGAGCACGCCCGCGCGGCGTACGGCCGGGAGGGCCTGCGGTTCGAGGTCGCGCGCGCCCAGGAGCTCGACCGGGTCGTGCCGGCCGGGTGGGCCGACGTCGTGCTGTCCGTCGCGGTCCTGCACTGGGTGGTCGAGGCCGACCAGCCGGCGGCGCTCGCGCAGGTCGCCCGCGCGCTGGTCCCGGGCGGCGTCCTCCGCCTCGACATGGGCGGGGCCGGGCAGATCGCCGCCGCCCGCGAGGTCCTCGACGAGGTCGCGGCCGAGCACGGCGTCCCGGGGTCGCCGTGGTTCTTCCCCGACGAGGCGACCGCGACGGACCTGCTCGTCGGGGCGGGGCTCCGACCGGTGTCCGTCGCCCTGCTCCGCCAGCGCCGCGGCATGCCGGACGCCCCGGCGCTGGAGGCGTGGCTGCGCAGCCAGGTGCTGCCCGGGTACGGCCGCGGCGGGTCTTCCGGGGGAGCCGTGTCCTCCGGGGGTGCCGGGCCGTCCGGGGACCCCGCCCCACGTGCGGCGTTCGAGGCCGAGGCGCTCCGCCGGTGCACCGCGGCGCTCCGTCGCGAGGACGGGTCCTACGACCAGGACTACGTGCGCCTGGACGCGGTCGCCGTCCGACCCTGAGCGCCCCCCGCCGCCCCTCCGCCGCTCGTCCGTCGCCGCCCGTCGCCGCCAGGTCCGCGTGGACCGTCGCCAGCACCGGCGTTAGCGTGGCCGGGTCGTCGGGTCCTACCCCGACGACCGTCCCGCCGTGAGTCCGTGCACCACCGTCGTGCCCGCCAGGAGGCCCCGTGAACAGGTCCGATCTCGTCGCAGCGATCGCCGAGCGCATCGGTGACAAGAAGAAGGCCAAGCAGGCGGTCGACGTCCTCGTGGAGTCGATCACCGACGCGGTCGCCCGCGGCGAGAAGGTCGCCGTGACCGGGCTGGGCACCTTCGAGCGCGCGTACCGGGCCAGCACGGACTCCACCCGCAGCATCGCCGGCGTCACGGTGCCCAAGTTCGAACCGGCCAAGGGCTTCAAGGTGCTCGTCGACGACGCCCTCGGTCTGGGGGAGCACGCCATCGCCGCCGCCGCGGCCGTCGTCGCCGACGGCAAGGGCGCCAAGAAGGTCCGCAAGGTCGCCGCCGAGGCCCAGGCCCGCGCGGAGAAGAAGCACGGCAAGAAGAAGGCCGCCCCCACCACCCCGCCCGCGGAGCCCGAGGTCGTCCACGTGCCGTCCGGGCCGATCGCCACCCCGGCCGCCGCGACGGTGCCCGCCGGTGCCGCCGCCTCCGCCGCCGTACGCGAGAGCGTCGCCGCGCAGCAGGCGGCCGGCGAGGCCACGGTGTCGACGCCCGCCACCCCGCCCACCGGCAGGCGCACCGCGAAGAAGTCCGCCGTGACCACGGCGCCCCCGGTCCCTGCGACGACGCCGGCCGCCCCGGCGCCGGCTGCCCCCGCGCCCGCTGCGAAGAAGACGACCGCCAGGAAGACGGCCGCGAAGAAGACGGCGCCTGCGAAGGCGGCGGCGCCGACCACCCCGCCGGGGACCACCCCGCCCGGCGTCACCGGCCCCGCGGCCACCGTCCCGGTCGCCGAGGCCTCGCCGGTCACCCCGCCGACGCCCCCGTCGGACGGCCCCCAGGCCCCC
>NZ_JBBEOI010000259.1 GCF_037860755.1 Aquipuribacter hungaricus
CGCCGGGACGGCACGGGCGCCGGTGCCGACCTCGCCGGGCACGCCCGGCGAGCTGCCGGGAGGACCGGCGGGGTCGACCGGGTCCACGGGGTCGGACGGGTCGGTGACGACCGCGTCGGGCCGGGCGCCGCCGGACGGGGCCTCCACGGACGCGTCCGGGTCGTCCGTCAGCGGGGGCAGCTGCGGGGTGGAGCGGACGCGCGCCATGACGGCGGCGCGCATCCGGGCCGGGGGTGCCTCGGCCGCCGCGGTCGCCAGCGTCGCCGCCGTCTCCCGGAAGGCCCGCAGGTCGTCACGGCAGGTCTCGCACTGCTCCAGGTGCTCGCGCACCTCGGTGCGCTCGCCCTCGTCGAGCGCGTGCACGGCGTAGGCCGCGACCAGGGTGTGTGCGTCAGGTCTCATGGTCTGTCTCCTTCCTGCCGCCCCCGGCTGTGAGTAGGTGGGTGGTGCTCGTGGTGCTGCTCGTGGTGGTGCTCGTGGTGGTGCTCGTGGTGCTCATCCCCGTGCCGCCCGGCGTCCGCCGCCGACGGCGGGCGGTGGCAGGTCGTCCAGGTCGGCGTCGAAGTCCGGCCCCAGGAGCAGGCGCAGCCGGCCGAGGCCGTCGCGGATCCTCGTCTTGACCGTCCCGAGGGGGATGCCCAGCAGGGCCGCCACCTCCCGGTGCGTGTGGCCGCCGTAGAACGCCAGCCGCACGGACTCCCGCTGGACGTCGCTGAGCTCGGCCATGGCCTTGCGGACGCGGCGGACCTCGAACGCGGACACGGCCGCCTCGGAGACCTCGTCGACCGCGGGCGGCTCCGGCAGCGCCGTCGCCTCCTCGCGGGCCTTGCGCCGCTCGCTGGAGCGCACCCGGTCCACCGCCCGGGAGTGGGCGACCATGACGGCCCACGACCGCACACCGGCCCGCGAGGGGTCGTAGCGCGACGCGTTCCGCCACAGCTCGAGCAGGACCTCCTGCGCGACCTCCTCGGACTCCGCCGGGTCGCGCAGGACGCGCCGGCAGACGCCGTACACGGTCGAGGACAGCAGGTCGTACAGCTGCTCGAACGCCTGGTCGTCACCCCGGGCGGTCCGTGCGACGAGCACCCGCAGCAGCTCCTGCTCCTGGGGGTCGCCCGAGGCGCGGGCGGGGGTGCCGCCGGGCTCCGGTGCGAGCTGCACGTCGTCTCCGTCCGACCCGGGGGTGCCGGGCGCCGAGGGTGTGGTGGGGCCGGCCCCCTCGTCGAGGGGGCCCTCCCCGCCGGTCCCCGGTCGGGTGCCGGGCGGGTCAGCCATGGTTCGTCACCCCCGGGCCCGTGGATTGGGCGGCGGGGCCCCGGGTGACCCGGACGGCGCAGCGGGAGGCGTGCGGGTCGTCGCAGCGGGGGGCCCGGCCGGGTACCCGGTCGGAGCGGCGCGGCTGCACGGACGTCCGGGTCACGGCGTGATCACCGCCTCATCGTGCCGCAGACACCGGTCCCCCGCCGGGGCGGACCCGCGCCGCGCCGACCGGCACGTCGCACGACACATCGCCCGGCACGTCGCCCGGCACGTCGCCCGCACGTCGCCCGCGGCGCTGGTGACCGATCCGGCGGGGGCCCGGCGGCGTACCCCTGCTGCGCCCCTGCCCCTCTCCCGCCCCCGACGGAGGGGCGGGGGCGCACCGCGTCCCGGCGGCAGGCGTCAGGCGGGCGGGGCGGGGCGGCCGAAGAGCCACCCCTGCGCCTGGTCGCAGCCGCTGCGCAGCAGCAGGCGCCGCTGCTCCTCGGTCTCGACGCCCTCGGCGACCACGTACAGGTCGTTGGCGTGGGCGAGCGCGACGACGGCGGTGACGACGGCGTCCTGCCGGCTGCCGCGGCCGAGCTCGCAGATGAACGACCGGTCGATCTTGAGGAAGTCCAGCTCGAACGCCTGCAGGTGCGACAGCGCCGAGTACCCGGTGCCGAAGTCGTCCAGGCCCACCCGGCAGCCGAGGGCGCGCAGCCCGCCGACGTCCTGCGCGACGCCGGCCACCCGGGTGAGCAGGCTGGTCTCGGTGAGCTCGATGCCCAGCCGGGACGCCTCGACGCCGTGGCGGCCGAGGACGTCGGCCACGCGGTCGACGAGGGTGCCCTCCTCCAGGGTGCGCGCGGACACGTTGACCGCCACGCGCGTGCCGGGGCGGCGGGCCAGGCCGGCGACGGCCTCGTCGAGCACCCAGGCGTCCAGGCAGGTCACCAGGCCGGTCTCCTCGGCGACGTCCATGAACGCGCCCGGCAGCAGGAGCCCCCGGTGGGGGTGCTGCAGGCGGACCAGCGCCTCGGCACCGACGACGCCGCTGCCGGCCAGCTCGACCACGGGCTGCAGGAACAGCCGCAGGCCACCCTCGTCGAGCGCCTCTCGGAGCATGGCCTCGGTCGCCAGCCGCTCGTCGGCGCGCGTCCGCAGCTCCGCGTCGAAGGCGACGACACGGTCGCGGCCGGTCTCCTTGGCCCGGTACAGCGCAAGGTCGGCGTGGCGCAGCAGCTCCGAGGCCGTCGCGGCCCGGTCGCTCACGGCGACGCCGAGGCTGGCGCTGGCCACGACGGCGGTGCCGCCCAGGTCGAACCTGCGCCGCAGCGAGGCCAGCAGCCGGTCGGCGGCCTCGTGCACCTCGGCGGCGGTGGTGGCGCCGGTGACGACCGCGACGAACTCGTCGCCGCCCAGCCGGGCCACCATGGTCCCGGGGCTGACCGCGGAGCGGAGCCTGGCCGCCACGTCCACCAGCAGGGCGTCCCCCGCGCCGTGCCCGAGGCTGTCGTTGACGACCTTGAAGTGGTCGAGGTCGAGCAGGACGAGACCGACCAGGCCGTGGCGCCCGTGGCTGCGCGACAGCGCGAGGGCCAGCTGGTCCTCCATGCGGCGACGGTTGGCCAGGCCGGTGAGCCCGTCGGTGAGGGCGAGGTGCTCGAGCTCGCGGGCGTGCGCCACCCGCTCGCTGACGTCGACGACGTGGGCGAGGACGTGCAGCGGTCGCCCATGGACGTCCCGGGCCATGGACGCGGTGACGAGGACGTCGACCGTCGAGCCGTCCGCGCGGACGAAGGCGCGCTCGATCGTGTTGTGGCCGCGGTCGCTCTCGACGAACGCCAGCCCCACGGCCATGTCCTGCTCGAGCTCCTCCGGCGGCGTCCAGTCGGCGATGGTCAGCGGGTCGGTGGTGTCGTCGCCCCCGCGCCCGATCATCGTGCGGAAGGCCGCGTTGGAGCGGAGGACGCGACCCCGGCCCTCGACGTCGAGCAGCACCATGCCGATCGGGGCCTCGTCGAAGGCGAGGCGGAACATCTCCTCGTTCTCCTGCAGGTGGCGCAGCGCGGTCACCCGCTCGGTGACGTCCTGGACCACGCCCCACTGCCGGACGGGGACGCCGTCCTCGTCCAGGGTGAGGTCGAGCCAGACCGACACGGTGCGGCTGCCGCCGCCGGGCAGCGCGATCTCGGTGGTGACCTGGCGCGGCTGGTGGTCGCGGAGGACGTGCCCCCACTCCTCGAGCAGGCGGGGGTAGGCGGGCCCGAACCACGCCCGGACCGCGGCGTCGCTGACCTCGGCCCCCGGCGGCTGGCCCGTCACGTGGTGCAGCAGGTCGGAGAACGTCCAGTCGTCGGTGCCGAGCGTGGTCTCCCAGGTGGCCAGCTGGGCCAGCTGCATGGCGGCGTCGAGGCGGCGCGCCTGGACCTGCGCCTGCTCGGCGAGCCGGTGGGCGTCGGTGACGTCGGCGAAGGACACGACGACGGAGAAGACGTCGTCCCCGGCCCCGCGCCGGGGCAGCGTCGTCACCGACATCACCCGCTCCTCCCCGTCGGGGCGGCGCAGCAGGAGGGTGCGGCCCCGCTCGGGCAGGCCGGTGCGCAGGGCGCGCGCCGCGGGGTACTCCTCCGGCGGGATGCGCCGGCCGTCGGGCTCGAGCATCTGCCAGCGCGCGTCGGACACCGCGCGCCCGACGAGCTCGTCGGGCGTGAGGCCGAGCAGGCGGGGCGCGGCCTCGTTGTGGACCAGCACCTGGCCGCGGTTGCCGTGGACCACGACGCCCTCGCCCAGGGACTCCAGCACCGCCCGGTACAGCTCCTCGCCGTCGGCGCGGAACCGGGCGGTGGCGACGTCCACGGCGGTCCGCAGCCGGTCGGTGCCGTCGCCGGCGGCGCGCAGCAGGACCTGCGCGACCTCGCGGCTGGCCTCGTCCATGGCGCCGGGGACCGAGGAGACGACGGTGAGGACGGCCCCGCGGCGCTGCAGCGGGACGACGACCGAGGACCGGATCTGCTCGACGGCGTTGAGGACGAACCGTCCCCGGGTGTGCTGCTGGGTGTCGTGGACGACGTGGGGCTGGCCCGAGGCGAGCACGAGCCCGGCCACCGAGCCCTCGACGGGCAGCCGGGACCCGACGTCGCGCACGGCGGCCTGGTCCGCGCTGCGCGAGCGCGACGCGACGAGGACGAGCTCGTGGCCGTCGGCCACGCCGACCGCGGCCCGGTCGCCGTCGAGCAGGCTGCGCACGGCCTCGCACATCTCGTCGAGCACGTCCTCCGCGGCGGCGGCGCGCAGCCGGTCGCAGGCCGCGGCCACGCTGGCGGGGTCGAGACAGCGCCGCGACGTCGGACCGGTCGGCGCCGGCCAGGGCTGCGAGCTCACGCCCGGGTGATCGGCACCGGGGGCCCCGCCCTTGACGGGGACGGCACCGGCCACCCGCCCGGCCGCACCGCGCCCGGGAGCCGGGGCCCCGGCACCC
>NZ_JBBEOI010000260.1 GCF_037860755.1 Aquipuribacter hungaricus
GGTCCGGCAGGCCCGGCCTGGCCGCGCACCGGGACGGCCGCGCGGTCGTGCCGCGCTGGCGGGCGACCGTGACGGAGGAGCCCGGCCGGCTGGTCGTCGAGGGCCGGGACGAGGGCGCGGGCGTCGCGCTGCGCACCGCGTACGCCCTGGACGAGCACGGCGTCCTCGTCGTCGGGCACGCCCTGACGAGCACCGTCGACGGGCTGCTCGACGTCGGTGGCCTGCTCGCCGTCGCGCCGCTGCCTCCCGGTGCCACCGAGACCCTCGACCTCACCGGCCGCTGGTGCCGGGAGCGCTCGCCGCAGCGGCTGCCGCTGGTGCACGGCGGCAGGGTCCGCGAGTCCCGGCGCGGCCGCACCGGGCACGACGCGACCCTGCTGCTCGTCGCGGGCAGCGCCGGGTTCGGCTTCGGTGCCGGCGAGGTGCTCGGCTGCCACGTCGCCTGGAGCGGCGACCACGTCCACCTCGTCGACCGGCTGCCGGAGGGCGCCGGGCGCCACGCGGGCGTGCTGGGCGGCGGGGAGCTGCTGCGCGCCGGCGAGGTGCGGCTGGCGGCGGGGGACACCTACCGCAGCCCCGACGTCGTCTTCGCGTGGTCCGACGAGGGCCTGGACGGGATGAGCGACCGGCTCCACCGGCACGTGCGCGCCCGCCCCGGGCACCCCTCGACGCCCCGGCCGGTCACCCTCAACTCCTGGGAGGCCGTCTACTTCGACCACGACCACGACCGGCTCGGCGCGCTCGTGGACACCGCGGCCGCGCTCGGCGTCGAGCGGGTCGTCCTGGACGACGGCTGGTTCCTCGGCCGCCGCGACGACACCGCCGGCCTCGGGGACTGGGTCGTCGACCCCGACGTCTGGCCGACCGGCCTCGCCCCCTTCGCCGACCGCGTCCGCGAGCACGGCATGCAGGTGGGGGTCTGGGTGGAGCCGGAGATGGTGAACGTCGACTCCGACGTCGTCCGCGCCCACCCGGACTGGGTCCTGGGACCGGCCGGGCCCGACGGCGGTCCGGGCGGGACGCGGCCGTGGCGCGGCCAGCAGGTGCTCGACGTCACCCGCCCCGAGGCCTGGGCCCACGTGCTGGGCCAGCTCGACGCCATGGTCGCCGCCGAGCGCCCCGACTACCTCAAGTGGGACCACAACCGCGACCTGCACGAGGCGGTCGGCGCGGACGGGACGGCGGCCGTGCACCGGCAGACCCTGGCCGCCTACCGGCTCATGGACGAGCTCCGGGCCCGGCACCCCGGCCTGGAGGTCGAGTCCTGCGCGTCGGGCGGTGCCCGCGTGGACCTCGGCGTCCTCGCCCGCACCCAGCGCGTCTGGGCGAGCGACTGCAACGACCCGCTCGAGCGCCAGGCGGTCCAGCGCTGGACCGGGCTGCTGCTGCCGCCCGAGCTCGTCGGCACCCATGTCGGGCCGGCCCGGTCGCACACCACGGGCAGGGTCACCGACCTGGACCTGCGCTGCCTCACGGCGCTGTTCGGGCACGCCGGCATCGAGTGGGACGTGGTGTCGTGCACCGACGAGGAGCGGGAGCGCCTGGCGGGATGGGTCGCGCTGCACAAGCGGCTGCGCCCGCTGCTGCACGGCGGGCGGACCGTGCGCGCCGAGGAGCACGACGGGGCCTTGCTGCACGGGGTCGTGCGGCCGGACGGGGGCCACGCCGTGTACGCCCTCGTCCGGCTGGTCACCGGCGCCGACGCCGTCCCCGGCCGGGTGCGGCTGCCGGGCCTGGACCCGGCGCGCCGGTACCGGGTCCGGGCGGTCGACGTCACGGGCCGCGACGAGGTCCGCCTGGTCGGCGCCGCCGCGGCGCAGCCGGCCTGGTGCAGGGGTGCGGGGGTCGAGGTCGGCGGGGCCGTGCTGCTGGGTCACGGCCTGGCCGCGCCGGTCCTCGACCCGGGCGCGGGCGTGCTGGTGGAGGTCGTCGCGGTCCGGGGTGCGCAGGCACCGGCGCAGCACGGCGGCCGGCCGCCCGGCTGACATGATGGGCCGGTGAGCACAGCGCCCGCCGGCACCCAGCCGGCCCCTGACCCGCGCGCCGGCCTCCCGAGGGTGTTCTCGGGCATGCAGCCGACGTCGGACTCCCTGCACCTGGGCAACTACCTCGGCGCGCTGCGGCAGTGGGTGGCCGTGCAGGAGGACCACGACGCGTTCTACTGCGTCGTCGACCTGCACGCCATCACGGTGGAGGTGGCGCCGGACGTGCTGCGGCAGCGGACCCGCCGCACTGCCGCCCAGTACCTGGCCGCGGGCGTCGACCCCGACCGGAGCACGGTGTTCGTGCAGAGCCATGCGCCCGAGCACGCGCAGCTGGCCTGGGTGCTGGGCTGCATCACCGGCTTCGGCGAGGCCAGCCGGATGACGCAGTTCAAGGACAAGAGCGTCCGCGGCGGCTCCGACCGCAGCAGCGTCGGGCTGTTCACCTACCCGATCCTCCAGGCCGCCGACATCCTGCTGTACGGCACGCACCTGGTCCCGGTCGGCGAGGACCAGCGCCAGCACCTGGAGCTCACCCGCGACCTCGCCCAGCGCTTCAACGCCCGCTTCGGCGAGACGTTCGTCGTGCCCGAGCCGTACATCCTCGGCAGCACCGCCAAGATCATGGACCTGCAGGACCCGACGGCCAAGATGTCGAAGTCCGCCCAGAGCGCCACGGGGCTCGTCGACCTGCTCGACGACCCGAAGGTCGTCGCCAAGCGGATCCGCTCCGCCGTCACCGACACCGGGCGCGAGGTGCGCTTCGACCGCGAGGAGAAGCCGGGGGTGTCGAACCTGCTCGGCATCCTCGCCGCGCTCACCGGCGCCACCCCCGAGGCGGTCGCGGCCGGCTACGAGGGGAAGGGCTACGGCGACCTCAAGGCCGACGTGGCCGAGGTGGTCCTCGCCGAGCTCGCGCCGTTCCAGCAGCGCTTCACCGAGCTGCTCGCCGACCCCGCCGAGCTGGACCGGGTCCTCGCCGCCGGGGCCCTGCGGGCCCGCGAGGTCGCCTCGGTGACGCTCGCGCGGGCGAGCGACCGGGTGGGGTTCCTGCCGGCCGGGCCGGTCTGAGCCGCGCCGTGACGACGTCGTGGGACCGGCCCTCGCGCGGGCCGGCACCGGCCGGGCAGGAGGGGACCGTCACCCTCGGCGTGGCCGTCGCCGTGCCCGAGCCGTTCGCGGGGGCGCTGCGCGACGGGCGGGCGAGCACCGGTGACCCGGCCGCGGCCGCGGTCCCGCCGCACGTCACCGTCGTCCCGCCCGTGCAGGTCGCCGCCGACGAGGTCGACGACGTCGTGGCCCACGTGCGCCGGGTGGCCGCCGGCGTCGAGCCGTTCGTCGTCACCCTGCTCGGCACCGGCACGTTCCGCCCGGTCTCCGACGTGGTCTTCGTCCAGGTGGTCGACGGCGCGCGGGCGTGCGACGCGCTGCAGGAGAAGGTCCGGACCGGGCCGCTCGAGCGCCGCCTCGGCTTCCCGTACCACCCGCACGTGACGGTCGCCCACGACGTCCCGGCCGCGGCGCTGGACGCCGTGCAGGGCCAGCTCGCCGACTTCCGCGCCGCGTTCGACGTGGCGGAGGTCGCCGTGTACCGCTGCGGCGAGGACGGGGTGTGGCGCGTGCTCGACCGGGCCCCGCTGGGCGGCGCGGCCGCCGACGGGGCGGCCTGAGGTGGCCGGTGTCGGCAGCCTGCTCGGCAGGCTCTTCCGCAGCCGGGGCTGGCGGGCCAACGCCCGCGTGGGCCAGGAGCGCGGCAACATCCTCGCGGCCGGCATCGCCTTCTACGGCGTCTTCAGCCTGTTCCCGCTGCTCGTCCTCGGCCTGGCCGCCGCCGGTGCCGTCGTCGGCGGCAACCAGCAGCTGCAGGACCAGATCGTCGCCTTCGCCGCCCAGGCGCTGCCCGGGGTGATCGGCGAGGGCGGGGACGCCCTGGTGAGCGCCGACGACCTGCTGGAGCGGGCGACGAGCACGACGGTGCTCGGCTGGTCGGCGGTCCTCGGTGTCGGCGCGCTGCTGTTCACCGGGCTGGGCTGGATCGCCGCGCTCCGGGAGGGCATCCGCGGCATGTTCGGGATGCCGGTCATGGCGCTGGACCCGGTGCGGGCCAAGCTCTACGACCTGCTCGTCCTGCTCACCCTCGGCCTGCTCATCGTCAGCACCGCCCTGGTCAGCGTGGTCACGCAGACGCTCACCGCCGAGCTGCTGCGCCTGGTGGGGCTCGAGGGGTCCCCGGTGGGCACGGTCGTCACCAAGGGCCTGGTGCTCGTGGTGGGGCTCGTGCTCAACACCGGGCTGTTCGTCGTGCTGTACCGGGTGCTCGCGCACTCCTCGACGCCGTACCGGACGCTGCTGAGCGGGGCCGCGCTGGCCGCCGCGGGCGTCGTGCTGCTGCAGCTGCTCGTCGGTGTCCTGCTGCGCAACGTCGGCGGGGGCGCAGGCTTCCTCACCGCGTTCGTCCCGGTGCTGGCGCTGTTCGTCTGGCTCAACCTCAACGCGAGGGTGATCCTGTTCGGCGCTGCTTGGGCGTCCGTGGGACCGGTCCCGGCCGAGGCCGCCGCCGAGGCGCAGGAGCCCGTCCTGGCCGAGGCGGTGGCCCTCCCGGCCCGGCCGCTGCCGCCCGTGCTCCCGGTGCGCTGGACCGACCGGGCCGTGCTCGGCGCCGGGGTGGTCCTGGGGGCCAGCGCCGTCGCGGTGGGCCAGGCGGCCGGCGGTGCGGCGAGGGCGGCGACC
>NZ_JBBEOI010000261.1 GCF_037860755.1 Aquipuribacter hungaricus
GCGTCGTCGCCCACGGCAGCGCGCTCGGCAGTGCGCGCGCCGGCGCGCCTCGCGGCGTGGGCGGCGGCGGCCTCGCGCACCCAGGCGCCGTCCTCGTGGGCCTGCCGGCGGAAGGCGACGCGCTGGCGGTTGCACGGACCGTCGCCGGCCACCACGCGCGCGAACTCGTCCCAGTCGGGGGTGCCGAAGCGGTAGTGCCCGGTCTCCTCGTCGAGGACCAGGTCCGGGTCGGGGACGGTGAGGCCGAGGAACTCCGCCTGCGGGACCGTCGCGTCGACGAAGCGCTGGCGCAGCTCGTCGTTGCTGAAGCGCTTGATGCCCCAGGCCATCGACCGGGCCGAGTTCGGGGAGGCGTCGTCGGGCGGGCCGAACATCATGAGCGAGGGCCACCAGAACCGGTCGAGCGCGTCCTGGGCCATCGCCTTCTGCGCGGCCGTGCCGCGGGCGAGCGCGGTCATCCCCTCGAAGCCCTGCCGCTGGTGGAAGGACTCCTCCTTGCAGACGCGGACCATCGCCCGGGCGTAGGGGCCGTAGGAGCAGCGCGACAGCGGGACCTGGTTCATGATCGCGGCGCCGTCGACGAGCCAGCCGATCGCCATGGTGTCGGCCCAGGTCAGGGCCGGGTAGTTGAAGATCGTCGAGTACTTCTGGCGGCCCTCGTGCAGCGCGTCGAGCAGGTCGGCCCGGTCCACCCCGAGCGTCTCGGCGGCGGAGTACAGGTACAGGCCGTGGCCCGCCTCGTCCTGGACCTTGGCGTAGAGGATCGCCTTGCGCCGCAGGCTCGGGGCCCGGGTGACCCAGTTGCCCTCCGGCTGCATCCCGATGATCTCCGAGTGCGCGTGCTGGGCGATCTGGCGCACGAGCGTCCTCCGGTACGCCTCGGGCATCGCGTCGCGCGGCTCGACCCGGCCGTCGTCGGCGACGACCGCGTCGAAGGCGGCCTGCTGCTCCGCGGTGAGGTCGGTGGCCGCGGGGCCGGCGGTGCTGGCTGCCGTGCCCGTCGTGCTCTCGCTGGTGGAGCCCGTGGTGACCGTGGCGCCCATGCCGTCCTCCTCGGATTACCGACCAGATGTTCGGTAAATCATGGTGCGGTCTGCCCGCCCCCCGAGTCAACACCTGCGACCGGCTCCTGTGACCGTGCTGTGCCGTCCCGGTCGGGGTGCAGGGAGTGGTCCGCGGGCGGCCCGACCGCCGACAATGGCCGCGTGACGTCCCCCGCCCACGACGGCTACTTCGCCGACCCGTTCGTCCTGCGCCTGCCCGGGGGCGGGTACGCCGCCTACGGCACCGGCCGCCCGCCCTCGCCGGGGCCGGACGGCACGCCGGGCGACCCCGGCCCCCGGGCGTTCGAGGCGCTCGCCTCGCCCGACCTGCGGACCTGGGAGCCGAGGGGCCAGGTGCTCGAGCGGCTGGCGCCCGAGGTCGGGGACGAGTACTGGGCGCCCGAGGTCGCCGCCGCCGACGGCGCGTTCTGGATGTACTACTCGGTCGGCCACGGCATCAGCGGCCACCACGTCCGGGTCGCCCGGTCCGACGAGCCGTTCGGCCCCTTCGTCGACTGCGGCACCAGTCTCACCCCCGACGAGCGGTTCGCCATCGACCCGCACCCGTTCCAGGACGACGACGGCATCTGGTACCTGTTCTACGCCCGCGACGTGCTCGAGGCGGCCCGGCCCGGCACGCACCTCGCGGTCGTCCGGCTGGAGGACATGACCACGCCCGCCGGGCCCCCGACCGTCGTCCTCGAGCCGCACGACGACTGGCAGCTGTACGAGAGCGGCCGGTCGATGTACGGCGGGGTCTACGAGTGGCACACCATCGAGGGCCCGTCCGTGGTGCACCGCGGCGGCCGGTACTGGATGACGTACTCCGGCGGCGCGTGGACCGGCGACGGCTACGGCGTCACGTGGGCCGTGGCGGACCACCCGCTCGGGCCGTGGACCCACCCCGCCGACGCCGTCCCCCTGCTCGACACCGCCAGCACCGGGCTGCTCGGCCCCGGCCACAACAGCCTGGTCGTCGCGCCCGACGGGACGGACGTCGTCGCCTTCCACGCCTGGGACCGCCCGGACGGCGCCCGGCAGATGCACCTGCGGCGGGTCGGGTTCACGCCGGACGGACCGCTGCTGGGCGGCCCGCTCGGCTGAGGCGTGTCGGGTCCGCTCCGGGGACCGCCCGGGTTGCTCCGGGACCGCCCGAGCAGCACACAACAGTGCCTGGAGCGGCGCGAGGGACGCGGTCGGCCCGAGTCGTGTGCCGTTCGGGCGGATCTGGGCTGGGACAGGGCCACCCGCTGATCCGAGCGAGCACCACACGCCCCGGACGTCCCAGCGGATCCCGTCGCGGGCACAGACGCGGACCCGGTGCGGACAGGGTCGCCAGGAACGGCGTGTCCGGGGCCGCGCGACCATCGGGTCCGCGCCTACGCCCGCCCGAACGGCACAAGACACAGCCTTCGGGGGCGCCAGACCGGCTGTGAGCCCCCGCTTTGTGCTGCTCGGGCGCGAGTCCTCAAGCAGAGAGGGTTGGTCCCGGTCTCAGCGCTCCGCCGGACCCAGGCCCAGCGAGCGCCGGGCCCAGACCGCGACCGAGCCGCCCCCTACCGCCCCGGCCGCAGCAGCGGCGAGCTCTCGTCGCCGGCCGCGTCGCGGATGCCCGTGACGCCCTCGGCGAGCGCGTCGTCGCCGCGGTGCAACGGGGTCCAGCCGAGCTCGCTCACCAGCCGGGTGGTGTCCATGAGCGGGGTCCAGCGGCCGAGGTCGAACCAGCCCGGGTCGAGCGGCTGGAGCCGCAGGTGCCACGACAGGTCCATCGCGCCGCGCAGCAGCCCCGGGTGGACGGGGAACGACTTTCTCGCGCCGACGGCACGGGCGAGGTCGTCGGGGCCGAGCACGGGCTCGCCGGCGACGTTGAGGCCGCCCACCGGCCGGGCGTGGACCGCGAGGCGGAAGGCCTCGGCCAGGTCCTCGGAGTGCACGACCTGGGTCCGCATCTCCCGCGGCAGCGGCACGAGCGGCGGGGTGAGCCGGCCCACGGCCCAGCGCGGCACCAGCTGGCCGAGGCCGTACCGGCCGAGCTCGGCGCCCGCGCCCCGCTGCACGACGGGCGCGGGACGGACCCGCGTGATGGTCAGCGAGCGACCGGCGCGCTCGACGTCGTCGAGCAGCCGCTCGCACGCGGCCTTCTGCACGCTGTACCAGGACCCGCTGATCCCGCCGGTCGGCCACGACTCGTCCACCCGCCGGTCCTTGGGGCCGGGGCTGTAGGCACCGACGCTGCTGGTGTGGACCAGGTGCGGCACGCCCGCCGCCAGCGTGGCCTCGACGACCCGGGCGGTCCCGGCGACGTTCACCCGCTCGAGCAGGCCGATGTCGCGGGTCGGGGTGAGCGCCCAGGCCAGGTGCACGACGACGTCGCAGCCCCGGGCGGCCTCGGTGAGCACGGGCAGGCTCGACGGCTCGGAGAGGTCGGCCTGGACCCAGGTGACCTCCGACCACGGCGCGACCGAGGTGTCCGGGAGGCGCCGGGCGACCCCGACGACCTCGTCCACCTCGGTGTCGGCGAGCAGGGCACGGACCAGGGCGGAGCCGACGTTGCCGGTCGGCCCGGTGATGAGGATGCGCACGGCTCCACCGTCACCCGGGGCGCGGCGCCGCGCACGTCGGCGCAGCCGCGGGGGCCTGGACCCACCCCGCGTGGCTCCCGGCGACAGCCGCTGTCCGCCGGTCGGGCGGACCGCTCCCGCCAGGACCCGCCCCGCCGCTACGGTCTGGCCAGGGAGGGACCATGACGAGCACCGATCCCGTCCGCGGCCGTGGCCGGCCGGCGCGGCACAGCCTCGACGAGCTTGTCGAGATCGTCGCCACGCAGTTCATCGACCGGGGCTACGACGCCACGTCGATGGAGGACCTGGCCCGTGCGACCGGCCTCACCAAGGCGGCGCTCTACCACCACGTCGCGGGCAAGGAGGAGTTCCTCCGCCTCGCCGTGAGCAAGGGTATCGACGCGCTCGCGGAGGCGCTCGCCGAGGCCGAGGACCTGGACGCGCCCGCCGTCCGACGGCTCGAGACCGTGGTCCGCCGCAGTGTCGCCGTCCTCGTCGACAACCTGCCGTACGTCACCCTGCTGCTGCGGGTGCGGGGCAACACCCCCGCCGAGCTGTGGGCCCTCGAGCGCCGCCGCGACCTGGACGCCCGGACCGCCGCGCTCACCGCCAAGGCCGTCGCGGACGGCGACCTCGACCCGGACGTCAACCCAAGGCTCGTCACCCGGCTCGTCTTCGGCGCCGTCAACTCCGTCACCGAGTGGTACCGGCCCGGCGGCGGCACCGGCCCCGACGAGGTGGGCGACGTCCTCGCGCGCATGCTCGTCGAGGGGCTGCGGCCGCGCGCGGGCGGCCCTGGGGCTGCTTGACGCCGCCGACCCCACCCGCGTTGACTGCGTTCCCGACCGCTCGTCCGGTAATGCCGGGCGGGCCCCGTGCACGGACGAGGAGACCCCGGTGACGACGCCGCCCGACCAGCCCGCGACGGCCGGCGACGGTGCGCGGACCGCCGGCTGGGTGGTCGGGGTCGTCGGCGCGGGGACCATGGGCGCCGGCATCGCGCAGGTCGCGGCCGCCGCGGGCCACCGGACGCTGCTGCTCGACGCCCGGG
>NZ_JBBEOI010000262.1 GCF_037860755.1 Aquipuribacter hungaricus
CTGGCGGCCCGCGCCGCGACCGGTCCGCCGGTCGCCGCCGGCCGGTGGTCGCTCGTGCCGCCCGCGGGCGAGGACCCGACCGTGCGCGCCGCGGCCGTCGCCGAGGTGCTCCTGGACCGCTACGGCGTGCTCACCCGCGGCTCCGTGGTGGCCGAGGAGGTGCCCGGCGGGTTCGCCGCGGTCTACCGGGTGCTGGCTGCCATGGAGGAGGCGGGACGGATCCGTCGCGGCTACTTCGTCGAGGGGCTCGGTGCGGCGCAGTTCGCCACCGTGGGGGCCGTGGACCGGCTGCGGGCCGGGGCCGGCGGCGCCGAGGAGGCCGCGGAGGAGCCCGACCCCTGGGCCGTCGAGCCGCCCGCCCCCGTGGGCCGGTCCGGCGTCGTCGACACCGCCGCCGGACCGCCGGTGCCGCAGGGCCCGCCCGGGCTCGTGCTGGCCGCCACCGACCCCGCCAACCCCTACGGCGCCGCCCTGCCGTGGCCGGAGCGCGAGGGCCACCGCGCCGGCCGCAAGGCGGGGGCGCTCGTCGTGCTCGTCGACGGCAACCTCGTGCTCTACGTCGAGCGGGGTGCCCGCACGCTGCTCACGTACACCGACGACGAGGCGCTCCTGGCCTCCGGTGCCGAGGCGCTCGCCGCCGCCGTGCGGGCCGGGCGGCTGGGGCGGGTCACCGTGACCCGCGCCGACGGCGAGGGCGTCCTCGACGCGTCGGCGCCCGTCGCCGCCCTGCTCGAGGCGGCCGGCTTCCGGGCGACCCCGCGCGGCCTGCGGGCCGGCTGATGCCCGAGGGGGACACCGTCTGGCTCGCCGGACGACGGCTCGACGGGGCGCTGGCCGGGAAGACGCTCACCGGGTGCGACTTCCGGGTGCCGTCGCTGGCCACGACCGACCTCACCGGCAGCACCGTGGCCGGGGTGCGGTCCGTCGGCAAGCACCTGCTCACCCGGTTCGAGGGCGGGCCCGGCGACGGGCTGACGCTGCACACCCACTTCCGGATGGACGGGACCTGGCACCTGTACCCGGACGGCGAGCGCTGGCGGGGCGGTGCCGACCACCAGGTCCGGGCGGTGCTGCGCACGGACGGGCTCACCGTCGTCGGCTACCGGCTCCCGGTGGTCGAGCTGGTGGCCACCGACGACGAGGACAGCGTGGTCGGGCACCTGGGCCCCGACGTCCTGGGCCCCGGGTGGGACCCCGCGGAGGCCGTCCGGCGGCTCGGGGCGGACCCGGCACGGATGGTCGGGGACGCGCTGCTCGACCAGCGCCTCGTCGCGGGGCTGGGGACGCTGTACCGCGCCGAGACGTGCTTCCTCGCCGGGGTCACCCCGTTCACCCCGGTCGGGGCGCTGCGCGAGCACGGGACGACGCTGGAGCGGGTGGTGGCCATCGGGCACCGCCTGCTGGACCTCAACAAGGACCGGGTGCTGCAGGCCACCACCGGCGACACCCGCCGAGGACGGCACCACTGGGTGTTCGAGCAGCGGCGCTGCCTGCGCTGCGGGACGGGCGTCCTCACGGCCACGACGGGGGTGCCCCCGATGGAGCGCATCGCCTGGTGGTGCCCCCGCTGCCAGCGCGGACCGGCGCCGGCACCGGTCCCCGTGCGCGAGATCTTCCCGCCGACCGTCGGGCGGACCCGCTACCGGCCCTGAGCCCGCGGGCCGGACGCACGACCGCCCCCGCGCGTCCTGGGACGGGCGGGGGCGGTGACGTACGGGCCGATACCTCGGCAGGCGGTGCGGTCAGGCGACGGGAGCCAGGTCGTCGTCGGCGCGCTGGGGGGCGCGGATGACGGTCTTGCGGATGCCGTCGACGGCGCGGGGCTGCACCCGGTCGCGTGCGGCGGGGGCGGTCTCGTCCAGGCGGGCGGCGAGGGACTCCGACACCGCCACCCGGTCGCTCACCGAGCGCAGCACGCTCGACATGGGCACGTCGAGGGCCTCGCAGATGCTGAGCAACAGCTCGGACGAGGCCTCCTTCTGCCCGCGCTCGACCTCGCTGAGGTACCCGAGCGACACCCGGGCTGTGGAGGAGACGTCCCGGAGCGTCCGACCCTGGCGCTGGCGCGCACCACGGAGGACGTCACCGATCTCTTCTCGGAGCAGGACCATGACGACCTCCCTTCCTGACCGGTAGCCGGTCACTCGCGGGCGGTACCTGCCGTCTCCGGCCTGTCCGTCCGTCGGTTGGTCGCTCCACGGTACCCCGAGCGACGTCCCCGCACCTGGTGGGGTCGGCCCGTGGTCGTGCCGCGGCCGGACGACCCCGGCGGCGTCGCGAACCGCTCCCACGGTCTCCAACACCGGGCGGGGGCGGCTGCTTCCCGCGCGGGCTCAGCCGGGCAGGCAGGACAGGAGCAGCCGCAGGGCCGCGGCGGTGCTCGCCCGGCGCACCTGCTCGCGGCCGCCGGGCAGGCGGAGGCTCTGGACCCGGGCGACCGGGCCGGCCACGGCCACGTGCACCGCGCCCACCGGTCTGCCGTCCTGCGGGGTGGGCCCGGCGACCCCGGTCGTCGCCAGACCCCACGTCGACCCGGTCACCCGGGCCGCACCGGCCGCCATGGCCGCGGCGACGTCGGGGTGCACGGCCCCGTGGGCGTCGAGCAGGTCCTGCGGCACCCCGAGCACGGCGGCCTTGAGGTCGGTGGCATAGGCGACGACCGCACCGCGGTACGCCGCGGACGCCCCCGGGACGGAGACCAGGGCCGCGGACAGCGCCCCGCCCGTGAGGGACTCCGCCACGCCGAGCGTCGTCCCTGCGCCGACGAGCCGCCGCACCACCTGGGCGGCGAGGTCGGCGACGTCCGCAGGGTCAGAAGCCGGGTCGGCATCCCGGTCGTGGCCAGGGCCGGCGACCGGGTCGTGCGCGCCGGTCACACCCGCCGACCGGCAGGTCCCGGGCAGCGGGCCGACGGCCCTGCTGCGGTCACGCGCGCCCGGGGACGGCGGTGCGGTGGTCCCGGGCCGCCCGGAGGATGCTCACGGTGTACTGCACGCCCGTGACGACGGTGACCCCGACCGCCAGTGCCATGAGCACCCAGGTCACGACGTCGAGCGGGCCCGGCAGCGGCGCCACCGCGGCGGTGAGCGCCGCGGTCTGCAGGACGGTCTTGAGCTTGCCGCCCCTGGACGCCGGCACGACGGTGTGACGGATCACGGCCGCCCGGAGCACGGTGACCCCGATCTCGCGGACGAGGACGACGACGGTGATCCACCACGGCAGCAGGTCGAGCACGCTGAGGGTGACGAACGCCGACCCGGTGAGCGCCTTGTCGGCGATCGGGTCGGCGACGATGCCGAAGGTCGTCACGGTCCCGTTGCGGCGGGCGAGCCAGCCGTCGAGCTTGTCGGTCGCGGCGGCGACGAGGAACACCAGCGCGGCCCACCAGTGGCCCGGGTCGTCCTCGCGGCCGGCGGCCAGGAGCAGGAGGACGAACAGCGGCACCATGAGGATGCGCAGCAGCGTCACCGAGTTGGGCAGGTTGGCGTTGCGGCGCCAGGAGCCGGCGTCCATCAGGCGTCCCCGCCCACGGGGCCAGGGGCCGCGACGAGGTCGGCCCCGTCGCTGGCCACGACCACGGCCCGGACGAAGGTGCCGACGCCGACGTCGGGCACGTCCGCCGATCGGGGCACGAGGACGGCCGTGGTGCCGTCGACCTCGGGACCCTGGTGGGCCGCGCGGCCGGACACGACGACGACCTCGCCGCTGGTGCGTCCGGGGAGCAGGTCGAGGACCTCGGCCGCGGCGTCGCCGGTGAGGACCTCTTCGACGAGGACGTCGACGGCCTCGCCCACGCGGTCCTCGGCGCGCTGGGCGACGAGCTCGTCGACGACGGCGCTCACGTGCTCCACCCGCGCGGCGACCTCCTCGGCGTCGTGCTTGCCGCCGTAGGTCTCGGCCTCGGTGCCGTCCTCGTCGGAGTACCCGAACACGCCCACCACGTCGAGACGGGCCTGCGACAGGAAGCCGACGAGCTCCTCGACGTCCGCCTCGGTCTCGCCGGGGAAGCCGACGATGACGTTGGAGCGGACGCCCGCGGCGGGCGCCAGGGCACGCACCCGGCCGAGCAGGTCGAGGAAGTCCGCGCTGCCGCCGAAGCGGCGCATCCGGCGCAGCAGGGTCGCCGAGGCGTGCTGGAAGGACAGGTCGAAGTACGGGACGACGCCGGGGGTGGTGGCGATGGCCTCGAGCAGGCCGGGGCGCAGCTCGGCCGGCTGCAGGTACGACACCCGGACGCGCTCGATCCCGTCGACCGCCGCGACCTCGGGCAGGACGCTCTGGAGCAGGTCGAGGTCGCCGAGGTCCTTGCCGTAGCTCGTGGTGTTCTCGCTGACGAGGAACACCTCGCGCACCCCCCGCTCGGCCAGCCAGCGCGCCTCGTCGAGCACCTCGGTGGGTCGGCGGGAGACGAAGGAGCCGCGGAAGGCGGGGATGGCGCAGAACGTGCATCGCCGGTCGCAGCCGGAGGCGATCTTGAGCGAGGCCCACGGCGCGCTGCCGAGGCGGGCACGCACGACGGGCGGGCCCGAGGCGGGCGCCACGGCGGCGAGCGACGGCCGGTCGGCCTCGTCGACGGGCGACGGCGCGCCGGCGGTACCGCGCC
>NZ_JBBEOI010000263.1 GCF_037860755.1 Aquipuribacter hungaricus
CGCCGTCGGCCGACGGCGCACCCGCGCCCAGCAGCCCGGCCCGTGCCGCCAGGTCGACCGGGGGGCGGTCGACGCCCGCCTGGTCGACCGCCTCCGCGTCGGCCGCCCAGGTCGCGGCCACCTCGCGGGCGGCGAGGACGAGCGGGTCCTGCGCCACGGCCGCGACGGGACCGAGGAGCGCGTCGACGTCCGCGAGCCGCCGGTCGGTGCTGCTGCTCGGCCCGTCCGTCACGCGGCCATCGTAGGAGCGGGCTCCAGGGGCGCCCGTCCGGTGCCGATCACCCGGGGGGCGGTCGCCGTGACCGCACGACGGGGAGGGGGCCAGGTGCTGCCGCAGACCCCTGGCGTCCTGCCGGGCCCGCCCCTCGCGCCACGCGTCCCCGCCCCCCGGCAGGACGCGGACGACCGCGCGCTCGCCGACCGCCGGCTGCAGGAGGCGTACGCGCTCACCGGGCTCGCGTGGTGGGAGTGGGTGACCGGCACCGGGGAGCTGCGCTGGTCCGAGGGCATGCAGCGCCTGGCGGGCCTGGAGGCGCTGGACCGGGCGCCGACCATCGAGGACTGGGTGCCCCTGCTCGACCCGGCCGACGTCGACGTCTCCGCCGCGCACGAGGCCGCGGCCCTGCGCGACGGCACGCCGTACCGGCACGTGTTCCGGATCCGCACCCCCGCGGGCGAGCTCCGCTACCTCGAGTCCTGGTCGGGTCCGCTGCGCGACGCCGACGGCGGGATCGTCGGCCTGCGCGGGGCGACCCTCGACGTCTCCGAGCGCGAGGTGGCCCAGCGGGCCCTGGCCGCCAGCGAGGCGCACTTCCGGGTGACGTTCGACCACGCCCCCCACGGCATGGCCATGGTGTGGCTGCAGGGCGAGCGCGCCGGCCGGCTGCTGCGCGCCAACGACGCCTTCGCCCGGCTGCTCGGACGGTCCTGCGCCTCGGACCTGGACGGGCTGGGCCTGGCCGACTGGACGCCGCACGGCGAGCGGCGCCGCTCCCGGGCCCGGCTGCGCGACATGGCGGCGGGGCGCTCGCCCGGCACCTCCTACCCGCGCCGGTACCTGCGCGCCGACGGCAGCACGGTCCACGCCTGGGTGACCACGGCCGTGGTCGACGACGAGCAGGGCCGGCCGCAGTTCGCCGTCGCCCACTGCATCGACGACACCGAGCGCCGCGCGCACGTGGACCAGATGGAGCAGATGGCGCACACCGACGCCCTCACCGGCCTGGCCAACCGCGCCGTCGTCGACCGCGAGCTCGGCCCCAGCCCCCGGGCGGGCGCCGTCACGGGGCTGCTGCTCATGGACCTCGACCGGTTCAAGCTCGTCAACGACAGCCAGGGCCACGGCGCCGGGGACGCGCTGCTCGTCCAGGTCGCGGGGCGGCTGCGGGCCACCGTGCCCTCGGGCTGCACCCTCGCCCGGCTGGGCGGCGACGAGTTCGTGGTCGTGCTCCACCAGGGCGTGCCCGTGCGCCACGCGGCGCTCGGCGCCCGCCTGGTCGAGGCCGTGAGGGCGCCGTTCACGCTGCCCGGGGGCGAGCGCGCCAGCCTCACCACGAGCGTGGGCATCGCGCTGGTCGGGCCCGACAGCCCGGCCCGCGACCTGCTCGGGCACGCCGACCTGGCGCTGTACGAGGCCAAGGGCGTCGGCCGCGACCGGGTCGTCACCTACGACGAGCGGCTGCAGCGCCGGACCGAGCGCCGGGTGCGCGCGGAGACGCTGCTGCGCGCCGCGCTCGCCGCCGCCGACGACGGGCTCCCCTGCCCGCTGCGGGTGGTGCTGCAGCCGGTCGTCGCCCTGCGGGACGAGACCGTGGTGTCCGCCGAGGCGCTCGTCCGCCTCGCCGACCCCGACGGCGTCGACCTGCACACCGGCGACCTCGTCGAGGTGGCCGAGGAGACCGGCCTCGTGGTGCGGCTGGACCGCTGGGTGATGTCCCGGGTCGTCGCCCTGCTCGCCGAGGACGAGGCCCGCCGCCGCCGGGGCGCGCCCGCCCTGCTGCCCGCCCGCGTGGCGGTCAACGTCTCCGGCCGGAGCATCGAGGAGCCGGGGTTCGCGGCCCGGGTCGCGCTGCTGCTGCGCACCTCCGGGGTGGCGCCCGCCCGGCTGGCCGTCGAGCTCACCGAGACCTCGCTGCTCCACGACTCCACGGTGGTCGAGGAGGCGATCGCGGAGCTCGTCGACGGCGGTGTCGCGGTCGGCATCGACGACTTCGGCACCGGCTACTCGGCGCTGGCCTACCTGCCGCGGTTCCCGCTGAGCTTCCTCAAGATCGACATGTCGTTCGTCCGGCGGCTCGGTACCGAGCGGCGCGCCGACGCCGTGGTCGCCGCGGTCGTCGAGCTCGCCCACGCGCACGACCTCGCCGTCGTGGCCGAGGGCGTGGAGACCGTCGCCCAGGCCGGGGCGCTGCGGCGGATGGGCTGCGAGCACGGCCAGGGCTGGCTGTTCGGACGGCCCGCTCCCGCCCCCACCGGCTGAGCCTGCCTAGGGTGGGTCCCCGTGACGACCACGACCCCGCTGACCGAGGACAACCCGTTCGCCCGGCCGAGCACGCTGCCCTACGGCCTGCCGCCGTTCGACCGGGTCCGCGAGGAGCACATGGCCCCGGCCCTGGCCGCCGGCATCGCCGAGCAGCGGGAGGAGTGGGAGGCGGTCGCGACCACGCCCGGCACCCCGACCATGGACGACACCGTCCTGGCGCTCGAGCGCAGCGGCCGGCTGCTGCAGCGGGCCGGCGCGGTCGTGTCCGCCCTGTCCAGCGCGCACGCGACCCCCGGCGTCCGCGCGGTCGACGAGGAGTTCGCCCCCCTGCTCGCCGCCCACTCCGACGCCCTGTACCTCGACGGGCGCATCTTCGCCCGGGTCGACGACCTGCACGGCCGCCGCCAGGACCTGGGCCTGCAGCCGGACGAGCTCCGGCTGCTCGAGCGCTACCACCGCGACTTCGTCCGCGCCGGCGCCGCCCTGCCCGAGGAGAGCAAGCAGCGCCTGCGCGAGCTCAACACCGAGCTGTCGACCCTGTCCCAGCGCTTCGACACCCTGGTCACCGACGCCTCCAACGCCGCCGCCGTCCACCTGCGGCAGGAGCGCGAGACCGCCGGGCTCGCCCCCGACGCGGTGGCCGCCGCCCGCGCCGCCGCCGCCGACCGCGGGCTGGACGGCTGGCTGCTCACCCTCGTCCTGCCCACCCCGCAGCCGGCCCTGGCCTCGCTGCGCGACCGCGACGTCCGCCGCCGGCTGCACGAGGCGGCCGTCGGCAGGGGCCTCACCGGGGCGACCGACACCCGCCCGCTCTTGACCCGGATGGCCGCGCTGCGCGCCGAGCGCGCCGGCCTGTTCGGCTTCGACAGCCACGCCGACTACGTGCTCGACGACCAGACCGCCGGCAGCGTCGAGGCCGTCGACCGGGTCCTGTCCGGGATGACGCCCGTCGCCGCCGCGAACGCCCGCGCCGAGGCCGCCGAGCTGGAGGAGGCGCTGCACGCCGACGGCCACCACGGCCCGCTGCAGCCGTGGGACCACGCCTACTACGCCGAGCGGGTCCGCAGCGCCCGGTTCGCCGTGGACGCCGACGACCTGCGCCCGTACTGGAGCTGGAGGGCGTGCTGCGCGGCGGGGTGCTCGCCGCCGCCGAGCGGCTGTACGGCATCACCTTCGCCGAGCGCCCCGACCTGCCCGGATACCACCCGGACGTCCGGGTCTTCGAGGTCTTCGACACCGACGGCAGCGGCATGGGCCTGTTCGTCTGCGACTGGTTCGCCCGGCCGACCAAGCGCGGCGGGGCGTGGATGACGACGTTCGTCGACCAGTCCGACCTGCTCGGCGACCGGCCGGTCGTCACGGTGTGCCTCAACGTGCCGCGCCCGCCCGAGGGCCAGCCGGCGCTGCTCACCCCCGACGAGGTCGACACCGCCTTCCACGAGTTCGGCCACGCGCTGCACGGGCTGTTCTCCGCGGTCCGGCACCCGCGCTTCTCGGGGACGAACGTGCCCCGCGACTACGTGGAGTTCCCCTCGCAGGTCAACGAGATGTGGGCCTGGCACCCGGAGGTGCTGCCCGGCTGGGCGCGCCACCACGTCACCGGCGAGCCGCTGGACGGGGCCACCGTGGCCGCGCTCAAGGAGGCGCTGGCGTACGGCGAGGGCTTCCGGACCACGGAGTACCTGGGCGCCACGCTGCTGGACCTGGCCTGGCACGCCCTGCCCGCCGGGAGGGCGATCGCCCCCGAGGACGTCGAGGCGTTCGAGGCCGACGTCCTCGCCGACCAGGGCCTGGACGTGCCCAGCGTGCCGCCGCGCTACCGCAGCACGTACTTCTCGCACGTCTTCGCCGGCGGGTACAGCGCGGGGTACTACGGCTACATCTGGAGCGAGGTGCTCGACGCGGAACTCGTCGACTGGTTCACCGAGAACGGCGGCCTGCGCCGCGAGCTCGGCGACACCTTCCGCCGGGAGCTGCTGTCGCGCGGCGGGTCCGCCGACCCGATGGCGATGTTCGCCGCCGTCCGCGGCCGCGCCCCCCGCCCCGAGCCGCTGCTCCGCCGCCGCGGGCTGCTCGTCGACGGTGCCTGAGGCCCCCCCCG
>NZ_JBBEOI010000264.1 GCF_037860755.1 Aquipuribacter hungaricus
CGCGCCGCCATCAGCACCGCCGTCGCTGCCGCCGCCCTCGGCGCCGCCGTCCGCGGGACCGTGGGCCCCGCCGTCGGCCGGGCCGTGCGCACCACCGTCGGCGCCGCCGTCCGCACCGCCGTCAGCGCCGCCGTCAGCCGTGCTGGTCGTCATCTCGTCGTCCAGGGCCATGCGTCCTCCTGCGTCTGGTGTCCAGGCGCCCGGGTCCCCGGTGCGCCCCCGGGCAGCATGCCGCCGTCCGACCGTGCCCGCGACCCGTCGCCGGGTCGGCGAGGGCCACAACCGGTCGACGGTGGCGTCCGCGCAGGCGTTGTCGACCGGGCAGGGCGCGGGTGGGTCGGTGGTGGTGTCCGCGCAGGCGTTGTCGACCGGGCAGGGCGCGGGTGGGTTGGTGGTGGTGTCCGCGCAGGCGTTATCGATCGGTGACAGGGCGGCGGGGCGACCCGTCAGGCGCTGCCGGCGAGCCGGGCCGCGCTGCCGGCGCGGTCCGGCAGGGTGCGGCGCAGCGCCGCGTGCACCGTCTCCGGCGTGAGGACGCCGACGTAGCGGTCGCCGTCGAGCACCGGCAGCCAGCCGGCGTCGTGGGCGACGATCTCGCTGAACCCGGTCTTGAGGCTGTCGCGCACGTCGACGGTGTCGTCGAAGCGGCGCCGGACCTCGCCGACCGTGCCCCCGCGGGCCAGGGCGCGCTGCGACACCCAGCCGCGCAGGTCGGTGCCGTCGAGCACGACCGCGAAGTCCAGGGCGCTCTCCTCGAGCAGCTGCAGCGCGCGGTCCGTGCTCTCGCCGACCTGCAGCGTCGGCGGGTGCACGAGGTCCTCCTCGCGGATGGGCGTGACCGCGAGGCGGCGCAGGCCCCGGTCGGCGCCGACGAAGTCCGCGACGAAGTCCGTGGCGGGCGCGCCGAGGACGACGGCGGGGGAGTCGAGCTGCTCGAGGACCCCGCCTACGCTGAGCACGGCGATGCGGTCGGCGATGCGGACGGCCTCGTCGATGTCGTGGGTGACGAGCAGGACGGTCGTGCCCAGGCGCTGCTGCAGGCGGCGGAACTCCAGCTGCAGCCGGTCTCGGACCTGCGGGTCGACGGCGCCGAACGGCTCGTCCATGAGCAGGACCGGCGGGTCGACCGCGAGCGCGCGGGCGACGCCCACCCGCTGCCGCTGCCCGCCGGACAGCTCGTGCGGGTAGCGCGGGCCGTGGACCTCCGGCTGCAGGCCGACCAGCCCGAGCAGCTCGTCGACCCGTGCCGCGGTCCGCGGCTTGTCCCAGCCGACCAGGCGGGGCACGGTCGCCACGTTGTCGCGGACGGTGCGGTGGGGGAACAGCCCGCCGGACTGGATGACGTAGCCGATGCCGCGCCGCATGGTCGGGCCGTCGGCCTCGATGACGTCGGTCCCGTCGACCTCGATGGACCCGCCGCTGGGCTCGATGAGCCGGTTGACCATGCGGAGGATCGTCGACTTGCCGCAGCCGGAGGGGCCCACGAGGGCCACGAGCTCGCCGCGCCGGACCTCCAGGTCGAGGCCGCCGACGGCGACCGTGCCGTCGGCGTACTGCTTGCGCACCCCTGCCAGGCGGATCATCGGCTCGGCCTCGCGCCTGGGCGAGGGGACTCCGGTCCCGGTAGCGTCCGGACCGTGACCTTGGCTGTCCACGCGACGAGGGTCGCCGGTTCGTGCCTCCAGCGCAACGCATGGGTCTGCCCGGACTACGTGCGCACCCGCGGCGACATCCTCCAGGAGGCGCTGGTCGAGCACGTCGGCCTCACCCTCGCCGCGGTCGCCCTGGGGCTGCTCGTCGCCCTGCCGCTCGGGGTCCTCGCGAGCCGGTCGCGGCTGGTGGAGACCGGCGCCTCCAGCATCGCGACGGTGCTCTACACGATCCCGTCGCTGGCGATGTTCCCGCTGCTGCTGGCGGTGGGGCTGCCGTTCGGGCCGAGCATCGTCGTGGTGGGGCTGGCGATCTACACCCTGGGGATCCTGCTGCGGAACATCGTCGTCGGCCTGCACGGGGTGCCGGAGGACACGCTCGACGCGGCCACCGGCATGGGGCTGAGCCCGCGCCGCCGGCTGTGGAGCGTCGAGCTGCCGCTGGCCCTGCCCGCGATCGTCGCCGGCACCCGCATCGCCACGGTGTCCACCGTCGCGCTCGTCACCGTCGGCGGCCTCTTCGGCTACGGCGGGCTCGGCAACCTCATCATCACCGGGCAGCGCACCCAGTTCAACGCCGAGGTGCTGACCGCGACCGTCCTCGTGGTCGTGCTCGCGCTCGCCGCGGACGGCCTCCTGCTGCTGCTCGGCCGACAGCTCACCCCGTGGCTGAGAGGACGTGCCGCATGAGCGGCTCCGTGGTCGGGGGGGCGGCGGCGTGGCTCGCCGACCCCGCGCGCTGGTCCGGCGAGGCCGGCATCCCGGCGCGGCTCTGGGAGCACGTCTGGGTGTCCGGCGTGAGCGTGCTCGTCGCGGCGGCTGTCGCGCTCCCGGTCGCGCTCGTGCTCGGGCACCTGGGCCGGGGCGGCGCGCTGGCCTCGGCGGTGGCGAACCTCGGCCGGGCGGTGCCGACGCTCGCGGTGCTCGTCATCCTCGTGCTGTCCCCGGCCCCGTTCGGCATCGCCAACGTGGTGACGTGCACGGTGGTCGCGCTCGTGCTGTTCGCGATCCCCCCGATCCTCACCAACGCCTACGCCGGCATCCGCGCCGTCGACGCCGACCTCGTCGAGGCCGCCCGGGGGATGGGGCTCACCGGCCCCCAGGTGCTGTTCCGCGTCGAGCTGCCGCTCGCGGTGCCGCTCGTCGTGGCCGGTCTGCGGATCGCCACCGCGCAGGTCATCGCCACCGCGACGATCGCCGCGTTCGTCGCCGGCCCGGGGCTCGGCCGGTTCATCAGCGCCGGGTTCGGCAACCAGGACACCCCGCAGCTCATCGGCGGCGCGTTCCTCGTCGCCACCTTCGCCGTCCTCGTCGAGGTGGCCTTCCAGGTCCTCCAGCGCCGGCTCACCCCGTCGCGCTCGAGCCGGACCGGCCTGGTGGAGGACGTCGGGGCGGCCGCGGTGGACACCCGGCAGCCGGGGCTCACCGGGTCGCTCTGACCCCGTCTCGTCCACTTCGTCCGGTTCGCCCCGGTTCTCCGCTCAAACCCACGCCGTTCGTCGCCGATCCGTTACCGACCGACCCCCGGGACGGGGATGCACCTGTCGGTGGTCGCGGTTAGACAGTCGGGGCCGCAGCAGCGGCCCGTACGACCCGGACACGCGGGGGCCCGCCCCCCGGGACACAGAAGGCGACACCCATGACCTCCACGACCCTCCGCCGCGCGCTCCTCCCCGTGGCCCTCGTCGCCTCGCTCGGCCTCGCGGCCTGCGGCTCCGGCGACCCGCTCGCCGAGACCGAGCCCGGCTCTGCCGGCGGCGCCGCGACCGGCGACGCCAGCCCCGACCCCGCGGCCTCCGGTGGCGCCGCCGGGGGCTCCGGCTCCATCACCGTCGGCGGCGCCAACTTCACCGAGATGCAGGTGATGGAGGAGATGTACGGCGCCCTCCTCACCGACGCCGGCTACGAGGTCGAGATCGTCGCCTCCGACTCCCGCGAGATCTACGGCCAGGCCCTGGTCGACGGCGACATCGACGTGGTCCCCGAGTACGCCGCGACCATGGCCGAGTTCCTCAACCGCGAGGTCAACGGGGCCGAGGCGCCCGTCGTGGCCACCGGCGACGTCACCGAGACCGTCGAGGCGCTGCGCGGCCTGGCCGAGCAGCAGGGCCTCGTCGTCGCCGAACCGGCCGAGGCGTCGAGCCAGAACGGCTTCGCGGTGCTGGAGTCCGTGGCGAGCGAGAACGACGTCGCCACGCTGACCGACTTCGCCGCCGTCCAGCCCGAGATCGTCCTCGCCGCCACCGAGGAGTGCCCCACCCGGCCGTTCTGCCAGATCGGCCTGGAGGAGACCTACGGGTTCACCGTGAGCAGCCTCCTGCCCCTGGGCTACGGCAGCCCCCAGGCCAAGCAGGCCGTCGTCGCCGGCGAGGCCGACATGGTCCTCGTGGGCACCACCGACGCCACGCTCGAGGCCGACGGGCTCGTCCTGCTCGAGGACGACCAGGCCCTGCAGCTGGCCGACAACCTCGTGCCGGTGCTCAACGCCACCTCCGCCGAGGACACCACCCTCGTCGAGACCCTCGACAGCCTCGCCGACGTCCTCACCACCGAGGACCTCGCCGAGCTCAACCGCCGGGTGGACGCCGACCGCGAGCTGCCGGCCGACGTCGCCCGCGACTACCTCGTCGAGCAGGGCCTCATCGAGGGCTGACCGACCGCAGCCGCTCCACCTCGGCACCGCCGCACCCCCCCGGCCCGCCCGCCGTCCCGACCCCCGTGGTCGGGGCGGCGTGGCGGGCCGTCGTGCGCCCGTCACCCCTCGTACCGTCGTCCCTCGTGCAGGGGAGGCATCGGGCGGAGCCACGGCGGCCTCGCTGGCTGCCCCTGCCGCGCCGGCCCAGGACCGCCCGGTCGCACGCCGTGCCCGACGGCGGCCCCGGCACGCCCGCCGCGGCCCTGTACGTGGCGGTGGGCCTCGCACGTCTCC
>NZ_JBBEOI010000265.1 GCF_037860755.1 Aquipuribacter hungaricus
GCGCGCCGGGCCCGGGCCGCTCGCCCGGCACGTCGCTGCACCGGGCCGAGGACGCGGCCCGGGGCCGGGCCGCGCGCGTCCCGGAGCACGGCGAGGACGCCGCCACGGACTGGGCCCTGCGCTACGAGCAGGCCGCACGCGAGGAGCTGGCGGCACACGAGGAGCGGCAGGCCCGGCGCGAGCGCGAGGCCCGCGCCGAGGCCGAGGTCGACGCCGCCGTCGACCGCGAGACCCACCGCTTCGTGCCCGAGGAGCCGCCGCCCTTCCCCCGGCCGGACCTGCCCGGCCGGCTGGCCTGGGGCGCGGTCCTGCTGGGGCCGCTGGCCCTCATCCTCTTCGCCGTGCTGTGGGACGAGGCGCCGTCGTGGCTGGTCGGCTCCGTCGTCGTCGCCATCGTCGCGGGCTTCGGCTACCTGGTGTGGCGGCTGCCGCGCACCCGGGACCGCGAGGACGGTGGTGACGGTGCCATCGTGTGACGCATGACCACGTCCGCACCCGCACCGCACGGCCCCCGCGAGATCGTCGAGCTGACCGGGCACGTCCTGGACACCGGCCTGTTCACCCTCGTCCTGGACGACGTGCGCGCCCTCGGCGGCGACTACGAGGTGGTGCGGTTCGACGTCGGCAAGGACGCCGGCGACACCAGCACCGTCCGCCTCGCCGTGAGCGCGCCCGACGCGCGCACCCTGGACTCCGTCGTCATGCGCCTGCACACCCACGGCGCCAACCTCGTAGAGGTCGAGCCGGCACGGCTGGTGCCCGTCGAGCGCGACGGCGTCTTCCCGGCCGACTTCTACGCCACGACCAACCTGCCCACGTCGGTGCGCGTCGGCGAGAGCTGGGTCGACGTGGAGAACCCCGAGATGGACTGCGGCATCGCCGTCACGCTCGACGAGGACGGCGGGGTGCGCTCGGTCCGCACGGTCCCGGTCAGCGACGTCCGCGCCGGCACCTCGCTCGTGTGCGGGGCGGCAGGGGTGCGCGTCACCCTGCCCGAGGCCCGGGGCTCCGAGGGCGGCTTCACGTTCATGCAGTCCGAGGTGTCCAGCGAGAAGCCGCAGGCGCTCGTCGTGCACCAGGTCGCCGAGCAGATGCGGGCGGTCAAGGAGGCCGGGCAGAAGGTGCTGTGGGTGCTGGGTCCCGCTGTGGTCCACACCGGCGCGGCCCCGTCCCTGGCCGCCCTCGTCCGCGGCGGCTGGGTGGACGTGATGTTCGGCGGCAACGCCATCGCCACCCACGACGTCGAGCAGTCGATGTACGGCACGTCGCTGGGCGTGGACCTGTCCGCGGGCAGCGGCGTCGAGCACGGCCACGAGCACCACCTGCGGGCCATCAACGCCGTGCGGGGCGCCGGGTCGCTCGCCGCCGCGGTCGAGCAGGGGGTCGTGACCAGCGGGATCATGCACGCGCTCGTCACCGGCGGGAAGCAGTTCGTCCTCGTGGGGTCCGTCCGCGACGACGGCCCGCTGCCCGACGTCCACACCGACGTCATCGAGGGCCAGCGGGCGATGCGCGGGGCGCTGGCCGACGTCGGCTTCTGCATCGTCGTGGCGACGATGCTCCACGGGGTGGCGACCGGGAACGTCCTGCCCGGCCACATCCCCCTGGTCTGCGTCGACATCAACCCCGCCACCGTGACCAAGCTCGCCGACCGCGGGTCCGCGCAGGCCCGGGGGGTCGTCACCGACGTCGGCCTGTTCTGCGCGGCGCTGGCGCGGGAGCTCACCGGCTCGGAGACCTGACCGGCCCGGGGCCTCAGGCCTCCGCGACAGGTGTAGGCGGGGTCGGGGGCGGCGGTGCGGCCGGGACCACCTGCCGCAGCAGCCCGGCGTCCGGCGCCTGCACGGCGAGCTGCCACGCGCTCCCGGCCACGAGCAGCGTCACCGGCCGGAACGTCCGGGGCAGCCGCCGCCACCGGACGGGCGCGGACCCCACCGGTGCCCCCACCAGGGCGGGGCGGTCCTCGGCCGGGCCGTACCCGCGCAGCGGACGGTGCGGGTGCCACGCCGCCCGCAGCCCGTCCGCCCCCGGGTGCAGCACGAGCAGCCCCGCCCGCGCCCTCGGCCCCGCGGAGCGGAGCGCGCCCACCGCGACGGGCTGCCCCTCCTCGAGCGCCCTCAGGTCGTCGGAGGGGCTCCCGAAAGGGCGTCCGGTGAGGCGCCGCGGCAGCAGCGCCGGGTCTCCCAGCAGCTGGCCCGGCGTCCGCGTCCCCGCCGCGCACCGGACCGGCCCGTCCGGGGTGCCCACCCGGTCGACCCTCGACACCCAGGCGGTGACGAGGCGCTGGCTCCGCCAGGCCGCCAGGGCGCCCGCGAGCGCGCCCACGGGACCGGCGAGAGACAGCCCGGACGTCCCGGGCAGCACCTGCGCCACGACGAGGAGCGCCACGAGCAGGCCGACGGCCGCGGCCAGGGCCCCGGCACGGACCGGCGGTCGACCGCGCAGGGCCAGCACCGGGACCACCACGACCACCAGCGCGAGGCCGACGAGCGCGGCCGTCGGCAGCCCGTGCTCGACGGCGACCAACGCCAGGACGACTCCCACACCGGTGAGTACCTCGGCCACGTCCCCGTCGGGCAGCCGGCCCGTGACGGCGTCGGTGAGCAGCAGCGCCAGCACCACCCCGCCGACCGTGGCGACCCCCACGAGCAGGGACTCCAGGACGAGCCGCACGCCCGGCGGCAGCGACCGGCGCGCCGGGTCGGGGACCGGCGGGACCACCCGGGGCACGCCTAGGGCAGGCGGAGCTCGACCAGGGTCGGCCGCGAGGCCAGCACCTTGGCGAGCAGGACCGGCCGCCGTCCGGGCTCCCCCGGCAGCGGGACGGGGCGGACGTCCGCGTCGCTGCCGACGAGCCCGAGCAGGCGGCGCTTGGGGTCGGCGGCCGGGGACGTGGGCGTCGCGCCCGGGGTGAGGTCGACCAGGCGGCTGGCCAGGGTGTCCCCCGCCGCGGTGCCCGGGAGCGGCCCGGCGACCACGGTGGGGAGCCCGCTGCCGTCCTCGGCGAGCAGCGCCAGCAGGTGCGCGGCCACCGACGCCGCGTCCGCGTCGTCGCCGCGCGCGTCCACGACGGCCAGCCGGAAGGCCTGCCCGCCGACGAGGCGGGCGCCGGTGAGGACGAGGCCGCCGCCGTGACCGCGGTAGGTGGTGGTGCCGCGGGTGTCCACGCGCAGCGAGGTGAGCACGGCCGCGCCGCCCGCCTGGCGGCCCCCGCCGACCACCACGAGACCGGTGTCGGAGGCCAGCGAGCCGAGCCGGTGCCCGCCCAGCGGGTGCGCCGGGCCGCGGTGCAGCAGCACGACGTCGGGTGCGGTGTCGCGCAGCAGCCGGACCAGGCCGGCGCGGCTGCCGCGGAACCGGTCGACGTCCGCGGCGAGGACGCGCACCGTGGGGGCCGGGCCGGCACCCGGGGTGGCGGGGGCGGTGCTCACTCCGAGCGCGCCAGGTCGGCGGCGCCGACCAGGCCCGCCTCGTTGCCCAGCTCGGCCAGCACGATGTCCGCGCTGGGCCGGAACCCGCGGCCGGTCAGCTCGTGGGCGTAGGCCGCGCGGGCCGGGCCGATGAGGAGGTCGCCCGCCTCGGACACGCCCCCGCCGATGACGACGACGCCGGGGTCCAGGAGGGCGACGAAGCTGGCCACCGCGGTGCCGAGCTGGCGGCCCTGGTCGGCGAGCAGCTCCACGGCGATCGGGTCGCCGTCCTGCGCGGCGGCGGTGACGAGGGGGCCGGTGATCCGCTTCACCTTGCCGTCGGCGCGGGCGAGGATCCCGTTGGCCAGCGGGGAGCCGGACTCGGCCATCTCGCGGGCCTCGCGGGTGAGGGCGGTGCCGGAGACGTACTGCTCCCAGCAGCCGCGGTTGCCGCAGCCGCAGCGGTGCCCGTCGGGGACGGCGCGAGCGTGCCCGAACTCGGCCGCGACGCCGTGCGCCCCACGGACGAGGCGCCGGTTGATGACCAGGCCGCCGCCCAGCCCGGTGCCGACGGTGAGCATGAGCATGTCGTCGAAGTCGCGGGCGGCGCCGTACTGGAACTCGCCCCACGCCGCCGCGTTGGCGTCGTTCTCGATGACGACCGGCACGTCGACGTGCTCCTCGACCTGCGCCTTGATGGGGTTGTCCCGCCAGGCCAGGTTCGGGGCGAACATCACCATCGACCGGCCGGAGTCGATGTAGCCGGCGGCGGCCACCCCGACGGCGACGACGTCGTGGCTGCTGCGCAGCTCGGCGATGCCGTCGGCGACGGCGCCGACGATCTCGTCCGGGCGCGACGGGGTGGTCTCCCGGCGGGTGCGGGCCAGGACCTCACCGTCGGGGGTGACGACGCCGAACGCGATCTTGGTGCCGCCGATGTCGACGCCGATGGTGCTGCTCATGCCTGCTCCTCGTCGGTGGGTCCGGTGCTCACGGGGATCGTGGTCCACGTGGGGACGTCGCCGCCCGGTGGGTCCACCGGGGGCGGTGCGGTCGTGGTCGGCCGGGGCGGCTCCCCCGTCGCGGCGGCCTGGGTGCCGCCGGCGGCGCCCGCGGCCGGGACGCCGCTGCTGCTGCCCGTGCTGCCGACGTCGCCCAGGTG
>NZ_JBBEOI010000266.1 GCF_037860755.1 Aquipuribacter hungaricus
CGGGCGGCCGCGCGGCGCCGGGCTGCGGCGGCGTACCCCGGGTCCAGCGGCCGCTGCATGATGTCGGTGAGCAGGGCGTCGGAGCTGAACGCGGGCCTAGCCACGCGGCACCCCCGGCCCCGCCGCGGAGGCCTCCGCGATCCGCGCCGCCCCGTCAGCCCCGTGGGTGCTGTCGACCCGCCCGGCCCGGACCGCGGCCACGAGCCGGTGCGTCTGCCACAGGTACCCGACCCCGGCCCACCAGTACAGGGCGCTCCCCCACAGCACGAGCGCCCAGGCGACGGGGCGGACGACGACGGCGAGGGACTCCGCGGTCTCGGCGAGCAGCAGCAGCGGGAGCGCGACGAGCAGGAGCATGGTCGCGGCCTTGCCGAGCAGGTGCGGCGGCAGCGACGAGAGGCCGTGCCGCCGCAGCACGAGGACGTTGAGGGTGAGGACGACCTCGCGCAGCACGACGAGCCCCACGAGCTCCCACGGCAGCACCCCGCGCCAGCCGAGGCCCAGCAGGGCGGCGGTGACGTACAACCGGTCCGCGGCGGGGTCGAGCAGCTGGCCGAGCCGGGTCACCTGGTCCCAGCGCCGGGCGAGCTGGCCGTCGACGAAGTCGCTGGCGCCCGCGGCGAGGAGCACGGCCAGGGCGGCGCCGTCGCGGCCGTCGAGGATGAGGCCGGCGAAGACCGGGACGCACAGCAGCCGCGCCAGGCTGATGAGGTTCGGCAGGGTGAGGACCCGGTCGCCCACCTGCGGCTCGTCCCGAGGAGCCGGCGTGACACCAGGACCGGGGCGGCCCGTGCCGGCGACCCGCGGGTCGTCCTCGGCTGCGGTGGTCGTGGTGGCCTCCCGCGCGACGGTCCCTGCCGGTCGGCCGGCACAGGGACACCGGACGACCACGTCGGGACGGCGGGATTCGAACCCACGACCCCCTGACCCCCAGTCAGGTGCGCTACCAAGCTGCGCCACGTCCCGGTCGGCCACGTCTCCGCGGCCGCCTGCGGAACTCTAGCGCAGGCTCAGGTGCGCTTCCGCCGCTCCCGGGCCCGGACGGTGACCTCGATGGGCGTGCCGACGAAGCCGAACTCCTCGCGCAGGCGCCGCTCGACGAAGCGCCGGTAGCCCGCCTCGAGGAAGCCGGTGGTGAACAGCACGAAGGTCGGGGGCCGGACGCCGGCCTGGGTGGCGTAGAGGATGCGCGGCTGCTTGCCGCCCCGGACCGGGTGCGGGTGCCCGGCGACGATCTCGGCGACGAGCGCGTTGAGGCGGCCGGTGGGCACGCGGTGCTCCCACGAGGCCAGCGCGCGGTCCATGGCGGGCACGAGCCGGTCGAGGTGGCGCCCCGTCATGGCGGACAGGTTGACCCGAGGCGCCCACGGCACCTGGACCAGCTCGATCTCCAGCTCGCGCTCCAGGTAGCGGCGGCGCTCCTCGTCGACGAGGTCCCACTTGTTGACCGCGAGGACGACGGCGCGGCCGGCGTCGACGGCGTTCTGCACGACGCGGACGTCCTGCTCGCTGAGGACCTCGGAGGCGTCGACGAGCACGACGGCGACCTCGGCGCGCTCGATGGCGGCCTGGGTGCGCAGCCCGGCGTAGAAGTCCGCGCCCACGCTGCTGCGGTGCTTGCGGCGGATGCCGGCGGTGTCGACGACCCGCCAGGTGCGCCCGCCGAGCTCGACCATCTCGTCGACGGGGTCGCGCGTGGTGCCGGCGACGGCGTTGACGACGACCCTCTCGCTGCCCACGAGGGCGTTGAGCAGGCTGGACTTGCCGACGTTGGGCCGGCCGACGAGCGCCACCCGACGCACGGCGGAGGACTCCGAGGGCAGCGAGGTCTTCTCGGGCAGGACCTCCAGGACGGCGTCGAGCATGTCGCCGGTGCCGCGCCCGTGCAGGGCGGACACCGGGAACGGCTGGCCCAGGCCGAGCGACCACAGCGCGGTCGCGTCGGCCTCGCCGCGGGCGTCGTCGACCTTGTTGGCGACGAGGACCACGGGCTTGCCGGCGCGGCGGAGCATCTTGACGACGGCCTCGTCGACCGCGGTGGCGCCGACGGTGCCGTCGACGACGAAGACGACGGCGTCGGCGAGCTCGACGGCCACCTCGGCCTGCTCGGCGACCTGCAGGGCGAGGCCCTCGACGCGGGCGTCCCAGCCGCCGGTGTCGACGAGCGTGAACTGCCGACCGGCCCAGTCGACGGGGTAGCTCACCCGGTCGCGGGTGACGCCGGGGACGTCCTGCACCACGGCCTCGCGGCGGCCGAGGATGCGGTTGACCAGCGTGGACTTGCCGACGTTGGGGCGGCCGACCACCGCGACCACGGGGCGGACGTCCTCGACCTCGAGGCCGTCCTCGTCGAGCCCGCCCTCCAGGACGGCCAGGTCCTCCTCGGCGAGGTCGTACTCGGCGAGCTGGCTGCGCAGGACGCGCTCCGCGTCGGCGTCGGACACCCCCGTGGGGCCGGTGACGGGCGCGTCCTCGGCGGGACCGGTCGGGCCGGCCTGGTCGAGCCGGTCGGCCTGGTCGGCGGGGTCGGGCCGTGTGCTGCTCGGGGTGGTGTCGCTCACGTGCTCAGCCTGCTCTCGGGGGGGTGTCGGTCGTGCCGGTGGTGCCGGGCGCGCCGGGCGCGCGGGTGCTGGTGGTGGTGCCGCCGTCGTCGGGCAGCGTCTCGCCGGTGAGCGCCACGGACGCCGCGACGTGCTCGACGAGCCGGACGCGGACCTGCTCGGCGGCCATGGCCAGCGCCTGCTTGCCGGGGACGCCCGCGGGCCGCTCGAGGGTGAAGGGGGCGCCGTGGACCACGTGCAGGCGGCGGCGCAGCCGGGGCAGGCCGCCGGAGCGTTCGCCGGTGCGGCGGGTGCCCAGGACGGCCACGGGGACGACCGGGGCGCCGGACTGCAGCGCGATCCACGCGATCCCCGTGCGGACGGCCGCGACGTCGCCGCGGCCGCGCGAGCCCTCGGGGAAGATGCCCGCGGCGCCGCCGGCGCGCAGCACGGCCACCGCCGAGCTGAGCGCGGTCCGGTCGGAGCCCGACCGGTCGACGGGGATCTGGCCGACCTGGGTGAGCACCCACCCGACGAAGCCGCGGAACATCTCCTTCTTGACGAGGAACTGCACACCGCGGTCCCAGTTCGAGGAGTAGACGAGCGGCCCGTCGAGGATGCTCACGTGGTTGACCGCCAGCAGGACGGGGCCGTCGGCGACGTGCTCGAGGCCCTGCACCCGGGTGCGCCACAGCACGTGCGCCACGACGAAGCCGACCATCCGGCCCCACCAGCGCCCGGGCGACCCGGGGGCGGCGGGGGCGCCCGGCCGCTCCGGGGCGGGGGTGCTCACGCGTCCCCGGGGGCCGCGGCCTCGGCCTGCGCGGCGAGCACGAGGTCGAGGACCGCCTGCACGGTCTGCTCGAGGTCCAGGTGCGAGGAGTCGAGCTCGAGGACCCCGTCCGCGGCGGTGACGAAGCTGGTCACGCGGGAGTCGGCCGCGTCCCGGTCCAGCACGGCGGTGCTCACGTCCCCGGCGGCCAGGCTGCCGGCCTCGGCCGCGCCGCCGGACTGCTCGACCTGCCGGGCGCGGCGGTCGACCCGGGCCGCGGGGTCGGCGGTGAGCAGCACCCGGACGTGGGCGTCGGGCGCGACGACCGTGGTGATGTCCCGACCCTCGGCGATGCAGCCGGTCGGGGCGGCGTCCATGGTCGTGCGCTGGCGGGAGCGCAGCTCCGCGCGGACCGCGGGGTGCGAGGCGACGGCCGACACCCCGGCGGTGACGGCGGCGCCCCGGATCGCGGTGGTCACCTCGACGCCGTCGACGACGACCCGCTCGACGTCGGGGTCGGTGCTGATGTCCACGTGGACCGCGCGGACGAGCGCGCCCAGGGTCTCGGCGTCCTCGACGTCGATGCCGTCGCGCAGCGCCGCCCAGCAGACGGCGCGGTACATGGCCCCGGTGTCCAGGTAGGACAGGCCGGCGCGGCGGGCCACCTCGCGGGAGACGCTGGACTTGCCCGACCCGGAGGGCCCGTCGACGGCGACGAGGACACGGCGGGAGGGCACAGGCACGAGAGGCTCCTGGGGATGGGGGGCGGGGACGACCGCCGGACCGGCGCCGACCCCGGGCCGGGCGGCGGCCGCGAGGGTGCCGGGACGACCCCCCAGGCTACCCGCCGCTCAGTCGGGGACCGACCAGCCGCGCTCCCGCAGCTCCCGCACCAGGCGGTCCCGCTCGGCCGGGAGGACGGCCACCTCGGTCACCCCGGTGAGGCGCCCGGGGCTGTGCTCGATCCGCAGGTCCTCGATGTTGACGCCCACCTCGCCGATGGTGCCGATGAGCGAGGCGAGGGCGCCCGGGCGGTCGGGGACGAGGACGGGGACCGTCGCCCACACCGCGGGCGCGTCGCCGTGCTTGCCCGGGACGGTCGCCCGGCCGGCGTTGCCCTCGGCCACGAGCCGGGCCAGCGCGCCGACCGGGGCACCGGTCGGCGACCCGGCGGGTCCTCCCGAGGCTGCGGGGTCCGACGCCCCCGGGAG
>NZ_JBBEOI010000267.1 GCF_037860755.1 Aquipuribacter hungaricus
GCCCGCGCGAGCGGCCGGCGTCGCCGACCCCCGGCCCGTCGCTGGCGCGCTCGTCGCGGGTCTCGGCGCCGCGCGCCTCCTCGTCGCGGGCCATGCGCAGGGCCGACGGGACGGCGAGCACCGGCAGCGTCGCCACCAGCGCGACCGGCCAGAACCCGACCTGCTGTGCCACCGCGACCGAGGCCGGCACCACGACGACCCCGCTGAGGCCGATCGCGAGCCCGTAGATGCCGGCCGTCTCCCCGTGCCGGCCGGGCGGGGCGAACGTCCACGTGAGGGTGGAGCCGACGACGGTGAGCACGGCGAACCCCGTCCCCCGCACGGCGTTGACCGCCAGCAGCGGCAGCAGGTCGGAGCTCAGCAGGAGCAGCGGCGACGGGGCACCCAGCGCGACCAGGCCGAGCGCCAGGCTTCGCGCGCTGCCCACCCGGGCGACCAGCGCCGGGACCACGGTCTGCGTGAGCACCGTCGCGGTGAGCATGGCCGTGGTGACCAGGCCCGCCTGCGCCACGGTCGCCCCGCCGCGGACCGCCCACCAGGGCAGCGCCGCGAGCGTGGCGGCGAAGCCGACGAACCCCAGCAGGGTGACCCCGACGAGCCGCTGCACGGCGGGCACCCGCCACAGCGACGGCCTGGCCTCGACGCTCACGGCAGCATCGTCGCGGACCCGTCGTCGGCCTGCTCGACCGGGAGCCGGAGCACCACGCGGGCGCCCGGCCACGACGGGTCCACCTCGACCGTGCCGCCCTGCGCCTCGGTGAGCGAGCGCACCACCGCCAGCCCGAGGCCGGAGGTCCGACGGGCCCCGCCCGGACGGGTCGTGACGAACGGCTCGAACACCCGGGGCAGCACCTCGGGGTCGATGCCGGGCCCGTCGTCCTCGACGACGAGCAGCACCGCGGGACCGGCGGGCCCGGGGGCACCGGGTCCGTGCGCCGCGGGGGCGGCGGTGGACCCAGCGGTGGACCTGCCGGTGGGCCCGGCGCCGGCCTCCTCGGCGCGCACCCGCACCGGGGTGCCTGCCGGGGTGTGGGTCCGGGCGTTGATGACCAGGGCGAGCAGGCACTGGGTGAGCCGGTCCTCGTCGCCGACGACCACGACGGGCGGCGCGCCGGCCACCGCGACGTCCACGCCCTCGAGGCCCAGCCCCTGCACCCGCAGGACGAGCTGCTCCAGCACGTCGGGCACGAACACGGGCTCGCGCTGCACCGGGCCGACCTCGACCCCCCGGGTCACCGCCGTGAGGTCCTCGACGATGCGACCGAGCCGCTCGAGCTCGCGGCGCAGCACCTCGGCGGTCTCCCGGGCAGCGTCGGCGTCCCCGGGGCCGAACGCGGTGAACATCTCCAGGTGGCCCTGCGCCACGGCGAGCGGGGTCCGGAGCTCGTGCGAGACCGAGGCGAGCAGCTCGCGCCGCTGCTGCTCGGCCGCGGCGAGCCGGTCGACCATGCCGTTGAACTCGTGGGCCAGCGTGCCGACCTCGTCCATCCGCTCCGGCTCCGGCACCCGGCGGTGCTCCCCCGTGCCGGTCCCCCGCGCCGCGGCGGCCAGGTCCGCGACCGGGCGCAGCGCCCGCCCCATGGCCACCAGCAGCAGCACGGCGCCGACGAGCAGGCCGACGCCGCCGGCGAGCGCGATCCGCAGCAGGGCGTCGCGCGAGGCGGCGCGGCCCTCGGCCAGCGAGCCGTACACGCGCAGCTGGCCCAACGACGTGCCGTCGTCGGTGACCAGGTCGGAGGTGAGCACCCGCACCGGGCCCTGGTCGGTCGGGACCGTGACGACGGACCCCACCTCGCCGGCCGGCAGGGTGCCCGCGTCCCGCAGCCGGCGCAGCGCGGCCGGCCCGGCGGTGGTGACCAGCGGCGTGGGGCCCAGCACCACGGCGGTGAGGTGGACGTCGCTGCCGGGCTCGCCGGACAGCAGGCGGCGGCCCGCGAGACCGGCCTCGGCCGGCGAGAGCACCCCGTCGACCCCGGTGGCGGCGGCCAGCTCCCCGGGGACGTCCTCGGCGACGTCGCCGCGCACCTGCTCGAGCACCCGGTCCACGTCGTCGAGCTCGGCGGCGTCGATGAGCCGCCACGTCACCAGCGCGACCACCGCGAGCGTCACCGCCATGACGGCGAGCGCGACCACGGTGACGCGGACCTGCAGCCGGTCCCTCACCGGCGCACCCGGCTCACGCGGCGCACCTGGCTCACGCGACCAGCCGGTAGCCGGCGCCGCGGACGGTCTCGATGTGCGCGGCCCCGATCTTGCGGCGCAGGTGGCCGACGTACACCTCGACGACGTTGGACGCGCCGTCGAAGTCGTAGCCCCACACCTGGTCGAGCAGCTGCGCCTGGCTGAGCACCTGGCCGGGGTGCCGGAGCAGGACCTCCAGCAGGGAGAACTCCCGGGTCGACAGCGGCACCTGGCGCTCGCCGACCCGCACCTGCCGGGTCCGGACGTCGAGCGCGAGGTCGCCGGCCACGACCAGGGTCGGCGACGGCTGGTCCGGTTGGCGCAGCCGCGCGCGCACCCGGGCGAGCAGCTCGGAGAAGCTGAACGGCTTGACGACGTAGTCGTCGGCACCGGCCTCGAGGCCGGCGACCCGGTCCGCGACGGCGTCCTTGGCGGTGAGCACGATGACCGGCAGGGCCGGGCGCAGCTGGCGCAGCCGCACGAGCAGCTGCTCCCCGCTGAGGCCCGGCAGCCCGAGGTCGAGCACCACGAGCTGCACGTCGGGTCCCTGGGCCTGCTCCAGGCCGTCCCAGCCGTCGGCGGCCGTCATGACGCTGAAGCCGGCGGCCTCGAGCCCCTGCCGCACGAACGCCGTGATACCCGGCTCGTCCTCGACCACCAGGACCGCCACCGGCCCACCTCCCCGTCGTCCGGCGCTGTCGTGCCGGTTGCTCGTCTGGTCGCCGCACCCGCGTGGGCGGGCGCGCGCCGCGACCCGCGCGACGGCGACCATGGTCCCGCGGCCGGCCTGACGCGAGGATGACAGGCTGGTGGCAGGACCCTCAGCCACCTGAAGGTCCCGTCAGGCAGGGCTCAGGGTCGCGTCATCCTGGCCCCGCAGGGTTGTCCACGACAGCAGGGACCGCCCCGGTCCCTCCGAGCCGAGGAGAACCCCCGTGCGCACTGCACCGATCGCCATCGCCACCGCCGTCGCCGTCGTCACCGCCGTGGGTGTGGGCGTCGCCGTCGCCGACCGCACCGACGAGGCCCGCCCCGTCGAGGCCGTCGGCGTGGGCGCCGTCACCGTCGACGACGGCGCCGTCCCCGACGCCACCGCCGACCCCACCTCCGCCCCGACCGCGCAGCCCACCGCCAGCACGGGCAGCCCCGGCACGACCCCGCAGCAGGTCGCCGGGCTCGAGCAGCTCCAGGGCGTCCTCACCCGCGACGACAGCCGTGACGACAGCGACGACAGCCGTGACGACGGGGACGACAGCACCGACGACGACCGGGGGGACTTCGAGGTCGCCGGTGTCGACCTGGACCTGGGCCCCGACGGCTGGCTGCTGGGCGGCGGGACGGTCGTGGACTACGACGGCGACGGCACCCTGCGCCCGGTGGTGGAGGAGCTCGAGGCGCTGCTCGGCCAGGAGGTCACCGTCGCCGGCCGCTACGACGGGGACAGCTCGGGCGACGACGACAGCGACGACTCCCAGGACGGCTCGCGGGACGGCTCGCGGGACGACGACCTCGACGTCTACGAGATCCAGGGCCAGGTGTACCGCGACACCGCCGGCGGGCCCGCGCCGTGGGCCGCCGCCGGGGCCTCCGCCTCGCCGGGCGCGACCGGCGCCCCGACCACCGGCAGCGACGACGACAGCGACGACGGGTCGACCGGTGCAGCCGGCACGACCGGGCCCAGCCGCGAGGAGCTGTCGCGGATCGCCGTCGACGCCGTCGGCGCCGACAGCCGCGTCGACAGCATCGACCGCGAGGACGACGGCGGCGCCGCCTGGGAGATCGAGGTCGTCGACGCGTACGGCGTCGAGCAGCGCGTCCTCCTGGACGCCGCCGGCACCGTCCTCGACATCCGCCCCGAGGACTGAGCACCAGCACCAGCCGCCCCACCGCGCCCCGCCGCCCCGGTCCCCGCAGACTGGGGCGGTGGGGCGCGCGACGTGGGACCTGGTGGTCGTGGGGGCCGGGCCCGCCGGGTCGGCCGCCGCGATGTCCGCGCTGCGGGTCCGCCCGGACGCCCGGGTGCTCCTGCTCGACCGGGCCGCCTTCCCCCGCGACAAGGCGTGCGGCGACGGCATCGCCCCGCACGCCCTGGACGTCCTCGCCGACCTCGGGCTGCCGGGCGTGGTGGACGACCACCGGCCCGTGCACCGCCTCCACCTGGGCTTCCCTGCCGGCCCGGTCGCGGCCGGCGGCATGCGGCGGCCCGCCCGCGTGGTCCCCCGGGCCGTGCTCGACGCCCGGGTGCGCGACGGCGCCCTGGCC
>NZ_JBBEOI010000268.1 GCF_037860755.1 Aquipuribacter hungaricus
CGGTCGCGCCGCGGGGGCGGCGGCGGGGGCGGGGGTCGCGACGGCGGGCGGGGTCGCCGCGCCGGACGGGGCGTTGCACTCCAGCGAGACCTCGACGAGCAGCTCCAGCAGCCGCTGGAAGTCGATGCCCTCGCCCTCGTCCTCGCCCACGAGCGCCTCCAGCTCGGCGAAGACCGCCTCGAGCTGCTCCTCGATGTCGGCGACCGCCTCCTGGGCGTCCTCCACGGCGGACGCGGCGGCGGCCACGGCGGTCTGGGCGGTGGTGACCGCGGACTGGGCGGCGCCGAGGGCGGCGGTCGTCGTGCCGAGCGAGGCCTGGGCCGCCGCGACGCGCGCCGGGTCCACCGGCTGGGCGGCCTCCGCGGCCTCGAGCTCGGCCTCCGCGGCCACGACGGCGGCGGCCGAGACCGTCCGGACGGCGCTCACCGAGATCAGGTCGACCCTGGCGTCGTCGCCGGCCTCGACGGCGGCGTCGAGCGCCTCGTAGGCGTCCTGGGCGACCAGCTCCAGGTCCTCCAGCCGGCCCAGGACCTCCTCCAGCGCGTCCTGGTCCACCTCGTCCGGCTCGTCGATGTCGCCGAACTCGGTGCCCAGGGCGGTCACCGCCGTCGTGCAGGCGGCCGTCTGCGCGGGAGCCGCGCTGACGGGGGCGGCCCCGGCCAGGAAGCCGGTGACGGCGAGGGCGGAGGCGGCGACGACCGCGGCGGCACGGGCTGGGCGCATGGCTGGTCCTCTGGCTGGACGGGAGGACCCGCTCGGGCCCCCGCCGGTGCACGAGCCACCGGGCAGCGAAGTGAAGCACGTCACAGCACGCGCTGTCCCTGGTTCGTGACGGGTCGTGCGGCGAGCCTAGGGACCGGCGACCGGCGGCCGGGTCGCCCAGAACGCGACGGCCCCCGCGGCGGCCACGTTGAGGGAGTCCACGCCGCCGGTCATGGGGATGCGCACCACGCGGTCGGCGGCCCGGACGGTGCCCGGGCGCAGGCCGTCGCCCTCGGTGCCGAGCACCCACGCCAGCCGCTCCGGGGGGTCGGCGGCGAGGACGTCGAGGTTCTCGGCGCGCTCGTCCAGCGCGAGCGCCGCGACGACGAAGCCCAGCTGCCGCAGCTCCTCCACCCCGCCCGGCCAGGTCTCCACCCGCGTCCACGGCACCTGGAACACGGTGCCCATCGAGACGCGGACGCTCCGCCGGTAGAGCGGGTCCGCGCAGCGTGGGGTGACGAGCACCGCCTCGACGCCCATCGCGGCCGCGCTGCGGAAGACGGCGCCGATGTTGGTGTGGTCGACGACGTCCTCCAGCACGACGACCCGCCGGGCGCCCGCGACCACCTCGGCGACCGGGCGCAGGGCGGGCCGGTGCATGGACGCCAGCGCCCCGCGGTGCAGGTGGAAGCCGGTGATGCTCTGCAGCAGCGGCTCCTCGGCCACCATCACCGGGGCGCCCTGGGCCGCCGCGGCCTCGAGCACGTCGGCCATGTCCGGCAGCCAGCGCGGCGCCACGAGCAGGGACCGCATCCGGTGGCCCGCCCGCAGCGCCCGGCGGATGACCTGCGTGCTCTCGGCCATGAACAGGCCTTCGGCCGGCTCCTTGACCACGCGCAGCCGGACGTCGGTGAGCCGGGTGTAGTCCCGCAGCCGCGGGTCGTCGGCGTCGGCGAGCCTCACCAGCCCGGACGCGTCCCCGACATCCTCGGCGGTGCCAGCGGTGTCCCCCGCGCCGTCGGTCACCCGATGACCAGGGCGACGATGGCGACCAGCCCGACGGTGACGATGACGCCCCGCAGCAGCGGGGGCGGCAGCCGCCGGCCGACCCGGGCGCCGAGCACCCCGCCGAGCAGCGCACCGAGGGCGACGGCGGCCGCGGAGGACCAGGCGACGAGCTCGGGCGCGACGACGACGAAGACGACCGCCGCGACGAGGTTGACCGTGCCGGCCAGGACGTTCTTCAGCCCGTTGAGGCGCTGGAGGTCGTCGTCCAGCACGGCACCGAGCGCGCCGACGAGCAGCACGCCCTGGGCGGCGCCGAAGTACCCGCCGTACACCCCGGTGGCGGCGGTGATGGGCCAGGCGAGGCCGTACCGGTCGGTGTGCCGGCCGCTGGCGTCCACGGTCGCCCGGCCGGCCTCGACCGCGGCCGCCCGGCGCCGGCGCAGCGCCGCCTGCAGCCGCGGCTGGACCACGACGAGCACGAGGGCGACGGCGATGAGGACCGGGACGACCGCCTGGAACGCCGACTCCGGCAGGACGAGCAGCAGGCCCGCCCCGACCAGCCCGCCGACGACGCTGGCCGGCAGCAGGACGAGCAGGCGCCGCCGCTGCCCGCGCAGCTCGGCGCGGTAGCCCCAGGCCCCGGAGAACGACCCGGGCACCAGGCCGAGGTTGTTGGTGATGTTGGCGGAGACCGGCGGCAGCCCGAGGGCGAGCAGCACGGGGAACGAGATGAGCGTCCCGCTGCCGACGATGGTGTTGATGGTGCCCGCGGCGACGCCGGCGAGCAGGGCCAGCAGCAGGTCGAGCACGGGCGGCGACGCTACTGCACCCTCGCCCGCCCTCCCCCACCGCGGCACCGCCGTGGACCAGGGTGCGGCGCCGACGGACCTCAGGGGGCGGCGTCACCGGACCTCAGGGGGCGGCGTCGCCGCGGTCCAGCTCCTGGCGCAGCAGCGCCTCCCGGTCGCCGAGGCGCCGGAGCCCGGCCACAGCCCGCGAGGTCCGCGGGTTGGAGCCGAGCAGGTCGGCGTGGCGGGCGACGAAGGCCCAGTACCCGGCGGTGAACGGGCACGCCGTCTCCCCCACCCGGACCTTGGGGTCGTAGCGGCAGGGCTTGCAGTAGTCGCTCATCCGGTCGATGTACGCCCCGCCGGAGGCGTAGGGCTTGGTCGCCATGACGCCGCCGTCCGCGTGCTGGCTCATCCCGACGACGTTGGGCACCATCACCCACTCGTAGCCGTCGACGAAGCTGCGGTGGAACCAGTCGGTGAGCGCCTGCGGGTCGTAGCCGTGCTGCAGGCCCCAGTTGCCCAGCACCATGAGGCGCGGGATGTGGTGGGCCCAGCCCTCCTCGCGCACGCTGCCCAGCACGTCCGAGAGGCAGCGGGCGGTGACCGTCCGGTCGGCGTCCAGGTCGGCGAACCAGGCCGGCAACGGACGTCCCGCCTGCAGGGCGTCGCGCTCGCGGTAGCCCTCGCCCTGGTGCCAGTACAGCTGCCAGACGTAGTCCCGCCAGCCGATCACCTGACGGACGAAGCCCTCGACGCTGGCGAGCCGGGCCCCGTGCTGCACCCGGTCCGCGGCGGCGCGGGCGACGTCGACGGGGTCGAGCACGCCGAGGTTGATCGACGCCGACAGCAGCGAGTGGGCCATCCAGCGGTCCCCGGCGAGCATGGCGTCCTCGTAGGGGCCGAACGCGTCGAGGCGGTGCTCGAGGAAGTGCGCCAGCGCGGTCGTGGCCTCCGCCGCGGTGACGGCGAAGCGCCGCGGCCCGTCCTCGCCGACGAAGCGGACACCCTCGCGCTCCATGTGGTCCAGGTCCTCGCGGACGCCGGCGTCGATGTCGTCCTCCTCGGGCCACCAGGGCTCCGGCATCGGCGTCATCGGCGCGGACATGACGGCGTCGGACAGGGTCGTCGCGCCGCGGGGCGGGCTCTCCCGGTTCTCCTCGTCGAAGGACCAGCGGCCGCCGACGGGCTGGCCGTCGCCCTCGACGAGGATGCCGTGGCGGACCCGCTGGGTGCGGTACCAGTCGTCCTGCAGCAGCCGCCGCTGCTCGCGGCCGGTCGCCCAGGCGGCGAAGTCGGCGTGGCTGGAGGCATAGCCCCGGGCGGCGACGAGCCGCACGCTCCCGGCCCCTGGCCCGACCTCGCCGGAGACGAGGCGGCGGACGAACCGCCGGGCGGCCCAGCTCGTCGGGTCGCAGACCGACACCGGGTCCTCCGGCGACACCCCGGCAGCCGCGAGACCGTCGACATAGCCCCCCGCCTTGACGTACCGCACCCGGTCGCCGAGCTCGGCGGCGCGGTGCCGCAGCGCCGACAGCACCAGGTGGGCCTTGCGGCGGTGGAAGACCCGCCGCCGGAACACCGACGTGGTCTCCAGCAGCAGCACCTGCCCGTCGGGGTCGTCGACGAACGACGGGCCGAGCTGGTCGGCGAAGCACCACCGGACGGTGCCCTCGTCGCGCTCGGGGAGGTCGAGCGCGACGAGGTCGGGGACGTCGGGGGCGTCGCTGAGAGCGGGGTCAGGCACCCCCGCAGTCTCCGTGCTGGGCGCCCGCGCCGCCTCAGGAGACGGGGGGCCGGTCCTCGCCCAGGGCGCTGGAGCCGGTCGCGTCCGGGCCGGCGGCGTAGGGGTCGCCCTGGGGTACGGCCGTGGCGGCGGGCGGCTCCCCCGCGGGGACCTGCCCGGCCGGCGCGTCGGCCACCCCGGCGGCGGGG
>NZ_JBBEOI010000269.1 GCF_037860755.1 Aquipuribacter hungaricus
AGCGACACCGCGAGGGTGCGCAGCGCCGCCCGCGCGGGGCTGCCCGGGGACTGCTCGAGCAGCGTCCGTCCGGACAGCAGCGCCCGGTCGGTCGCCGGCCGGTCGTCGGGGACCAGGTGCCGCACCTCGACGCCCGCGAACCGGCGTAGCGCCTCGGCCACCCGGACGGCGGGGCCCCGGCCCACCGCGTCGGCGCGCACCCGGTTGACGACCACGACCGGTGCCGCGGACGGCACGGCGGCCGCCAGGTCCTGCAGCCCCCGGACCAGCCGCTGCAGGCCCACCGGGTCCGCGGAGCCGACGACGAGGACGTCGTCGGCGGCCCGCAGCACGTCGAGCGCCGCGCCGTTGCGCCGCGGCGCGGCGGTGTCGTACGACAGCTCCTCGTCCTCCTCCAGGGGCGGGGCGAGGTCGACCACGACGACGTCGACCAGGCGGCACCCGGTGTCCAGGACGGCCTCGAGCCCGGCGGGGCGGAGCTCGCTCCAGCGCGCGGCGCGGGTGAGGCCCGTCAGGACCCGCAGCCGGGGTGCCGCGACCGGGGCCAGGCGTGCGAGCAGGGGCGGGTCGAGGCGGCCCTCGAGCCCGGCGCGGACCGCGGCGACCAGGCCCGGGGACTCGTCGAGCAGGCCGAGCACCTGGGCCACCGACGCGGCGTAGGTGTCGGCGTCGACCAGGAGCACCTCCTGGCCGGCGTCGGCGAGCTCCGCCGCGACACCGACGGCGACCGTGGTGCGGCCCGGGGCGCCGGGCGGGCCCCAGACGGCGACGACACGGCCGCGCGACCCGGCCGCCCGGACGGCGAGGTCGCGGGCACCCGGCCCGTCGTCCGCGGGGTCCGCACCGACGGGCCGTCCAGGGTCCTGCCCGTCACCCGGCTCCCCGCCGGGGTCCCCACCAGGCCCGTGACCGTCGCCCCCGCCGACGGGTCCGTCGGGTCCCCCTGGTCTGACGGGTCCGCCAGGTCCCCCGGTTTCGCCCGGTCCGTCGGGCCCCCCGAGGTCCGTACCTGGTCCTCGTCGTCCGGCCGGGACGTCCGTACCGCCCGCCGCGTCGACCTCAGCACCCCTGCGTCCGGCGCCGCCGTGCCCCGGGCCTCCCAGGTCGGCGTCGCCCGGGCCGACGGCCCCGCCGGGACCGCCGGCGGTTCCGCCGGGATCGCCGGTACCGCCGCCGTGGTCACCGCCGCGCCGGCGTGCGCCGCCGTCCCCCGCCGCCACGACCGCGAGCGCCAGCGACTCCTCGCGCGCCCCGTCGGCGGAGCCGGGGCCCACCGCCACCTCGACCACCGGCACCTGCCAGGCGCGCAGCCGCTCGGAGCTCTCCCGGTCCGGGTCGACCACGCCGAGGACCGCCAGCCCGGAGCGGCGCAGCCGGTCGACGACGTCGGCGTCCAGCCCCGTGAAGGCCTCGTTGACCACGGCCACCGACGCGAGCCCGACCTCGGCGACGCTGAGCAGCTCGGCGACGTCCGCGCAGCGGCGGACCAGGGCCAGGTCGCGCCGGCCGCTGAGGGCTACGGCGACGCTGCTCTCGACGGGGCCCGAGACCGCCGTGACGACGGCCACGGGACCCTGGCCGCGCCCGGGGGCGGGGCTCACCCGCGCGGCCCGGGTACCAGCACGAGGTCGATGCGGTCCTCGGCGGCGAGCGCCGCCAGCAGGCTGCGCACCCCGTCCGGCTCGAGCATCACCTGCACCTGCGTGCCGCCCTGCGACCCCAGCCCGCCGTCGCCCTCGACGACGGCATAGACGTCCGCCGCCCCGACGAGGAGCTCGGGCTCCCCGAACTCCGACGTCCCCTCGCGCGCGGCCACCCACAGGTCGACCGCCGCGCCCGGCACGAGCCCCTCCGGCCGCGGGCCCTGCCAGTCCAGCGCCACCGGCCGGCTCTCGAGCTCCTCGAGGCGGCCGACCGCCGAGGCGGGGAGCAGCTCGCCGGCGGGGACCGTGCGCAGGGCCACGGAGCCGGCCGCGAGCGGCGTCGCCGCGGGCAGGTAGGAGGCGGCCACGTCGTCCAGGCGGACCCTCACCACGCGCAGGTCGTCCTCGCCGAGCACGTCGCCGCGGACCAGGGTGTCCCTGGCTGCGAGGACGGGGACGGTGTCGTCCGCGCCGGCGACGAGCAGCCCGCCCGCGACCGTCGCGCCGAGGACGAGCAGCAGCCCGACGAGCAGGCGCGGGTCGCGCCACGACGGTCGCCGCAGCCGGCGCGCGGGGACGCTCGGGACGGCGTCTGTGCTGGTGGGGACCCCCATGGCGGCGCACGCTAGCAAGGCGGGCGACGGCGGGAGCCGGTTCTCCACGAGACCTGTGGACGACCACCGTCACGGCCCAGCGGTGATCTGCCACCATCCCTGCATGCCCGCCCGCTTCATGCCCCTCGCCGACGTCGCCGAGACGCTGAGCATCTCCGCCGCGCAGGCCTACGCGCTGGTGCGGCGACGCGAGCTCAAGGCGATCCAGGTCGGCGGGCGGGGCCAGTGGCGGGTCGAGGTGGACGAGCTCGAGGCCTACATCCAGCGGATGTACGCGGAGACCGAGCGGCTCGCGAGCGAGCCGGCGGACCAGGCAGGGTCCGACGGCGGGGACGACGCTCCCGCAGGCACGGCCCGCACCCGCCGCGGCGCGGCCTCACCGGCCGCGGACGAGGCGTAGCGCCGCCTCACCGGCTCCGGACGAGGCGCAGCGCCGCCAGCGGGACGGTCCGCGGCCCCGCGCTGGCGTCTCGCTCCCCTGCCGACAGCAGCACCAGGTCCAGGTGGTCCGCGCCGACCGCGGCCGGGACCCCCCGCAACTCCGTCCCCGCCGTGAGGACCTGCACCTCCGCGCGGTCCCGGACCAGCCCGCGCAGGGCCGCCGTGAGCCGCAGCCGCCGCAGGACCGCACCGGGCGGCGGTGCCACCGCACGGCCCAGACCGACCACGCCCTCCAGGGCCGCGACGGGGACCACGGCGTAGCCACCGCCCTCGTCGTCGAGGAGGACGAAGTCGGCGCCCACCTCGCGCACGGTGCCCCGCACCGAGAGCCGGCCGGTGTCCAGGACCAGCGCCGTCCCGACGTGGGCCCGCAGCCGGTCGACGAGCGTGACCTGCTGCCGCTCGATCCGGACGCGTTCGGCCACCTCTGCGTCGAGGGCCGCCCGCTGCTCACCCTCCAGCTGTGCCTCGAGGTCGGCGAAGAGGGCGTCCCAGCGCATCCCGCGACCCTACCGCCCCGTCGTCCACCGGTACCGAAGACGTGTTGACAGCATCCAACGACGTCAAACATGCTCTATCGATACCAAGGAGGACTACCGATGCCCCAGACCCGAACTCGTGCCCGTGCCGCAGTCCTCTCTGTCCTGCTGGTGCTCGCACCGGCGGCCGCCGCGCTGGGCTGCCTGGCCCTGGCACGGCGCACGGGCACCGAGGCGCTGGCCGCCTCGGACCCGGCGGGGGTGCTGCTCGGCCTCGCCGCCCTGGTGCTGGCCGCGCTCCTGGTGTGGGCGACAGCCGCGGCCGTCGCCGGGGTGGTCGAGGCCTGGGCCCCGTCGACGGCACCGCGCCCGTCCCGGTCGACCGCCGGCACGCCCCGACTCCTGCCGGGGGTGGTGCAGGCCGGGGTGACCGCGCTCGTCGTCGCCGCTCTCACGGCACCCGCCGCGGGCGCGGCCACCGGTCCCGCGGCGGCGCCGGTCGTGGTCGAGCAGACGAGCACGGCCGGCGAGCCCGGGACGACCGAGGACCGGACAGCGGACGAGGCCGGCGCTCGCGTCCAGCGCACCGACGCCGTCGACGCGGCGGCCGGGTCGTCCGCCGGCGTGCCCGGCGTCGCACCGGCCCCCGGCTCGTGGCAGGCCCTGGCGCAGGACGGCTTCCGTGCCCCGCGCGGGGCGTCGGCCGGCTCGGCGGCGCTCGTCACCGCGCAGCCCGTCCGCGCGGGCGTCGCGGCGCCGGGGGTCGAGGTGGTCGTGCTCGCCGGGGACAGCCTCTGGTCGATCGCCGCACGCCACCTGGGGCCCGGGGCCGACGACACCGAGGTGGCCGCGGCGTGGCCGCGCTGGTGGGAGGCGAACCGTGCCGTGGTCGGCGACGACCCCCACCTGCTGCTGCCCGGCCAGCAGCTCGTGCCGCCCGCCCCCTGAGCGCGACGAGCCACGCCCGTCGACCGACCGGCGCCCCGCTCCACCACCTCCCGCTCCGCCAGCACCACCGGACCAGCCCGCCCGCCCGCACCGCCCGACCCCGAGGAGCACCCATGACCGCTGTCCGGCACGCCGACCCCGCACCCGCCCCGGCGCCGCGCCTGCACCTGGTCGATCACGGGGATCCCCACGACCCGGCCTCCGGGACCGGCCGCGCCGCCCGGGCCGGGCTGGACGGGCGGGACGCCGTCGCCGACGGGGAGGCGGGCGGGGCGCCCCGGCTCCGGCTGCGGGCGCTCCCCC
>NZ_JBBEOI010000270.1 GCF_037860755.1 Aquipuribacter hungaricus
CGGACAGCGGCTCGCCGCGGCGCCGGACCGCGTCCAGGGCCGGCACCGTGGCGGCGAGCGAGAGGCGCTCGGTGCGCCCGGCGTAGACCCCGCCCAGCAGCGGCTCGACGAGCAGGTCGAGGACGGGCCGGCCGACCTCGGCGACGACGGCGTCGGCGACGCTGACGTCCTCCCCGCCGTCGGGGGACGGTCCCGCGCCGGTCGCGGCGGGGATCCCTGCGGCGCGGGCGGCGCGCGCCCGGGCGGTCTCGGCCAGCTCGTCGGGGCGCAGCAGCGCGGACAGGTCGGTGCCGCTGCCGGGCACGCCCATGACGGTGCCCGTCGGCAGCGGCCGCACCCCGTCGGCCCGCCACACCGCGGGCCGGGCGGACGTCGGGGTGACGAGCAGGTCGCCCAGGCCGACGGCGCGGGCCAGGTCGACGCCCTCCGGCCGGCGGGCGAGCATCGCCTCGGCACCGAGGTCGACGCGCACGCCGCCGACCTCGTCCGCGTGCAGCACGCCGCCGGTGCGACCGGAGGCCTCGAGCACGAGCACGTCGACCCCGGCCGAGCGCAGCGCGTGGGCCGCGGCGAGCCCGCTGATGCCCGCCCCGACGACGACGACCCGGTCGGGGACGCTCACCGCGGCAGGGCCCCCGCAGCCCCCGCAGCCCCAGCGGCCGCGGCCCCAGCGGCCCGGTCGAAGCCCTGGACCAGGTCGACGAGCCGGGCGAGCTGGTCGGGGTCGGTGGCCGGGATGACGCCGTGCCCGAGGTTGAAGACGTGCCCCGGCGCGCGCAGCCCCGCGTGGAGGACGGCGGTGGCGTGCTCGGCGACGACGGGCCAGGGCGCGAGCAGCAGCGCGGGGTCGAGGTTGCCCTGCACCGCGCGCGGGGTGCCGGCCGCCTCGAGCCGGTCCAGCGCCTCGTCCAGGCCCAGGTGCGCGTCGACGCCCACGACGTCGGCCCCAGCCCGGGCCAGCGAGGGCAGCAGGTCCTGGGTGCCGGTCCCGAAGTGGATGCGCGGCACGTCGGTCACCTGGGCGAGCACCCGGGCGGAGTGGGGGGCGACGTGGCGGTCGTAGTCCCGGCGCGACAGCGCCCCCGCCCAGGAGTCGAACAGCTGGACCGCGGCGGCACCGGCGTCGACCTGCACCCGCAGGAACCGGGCGGTGATGTCGGCGACGGCCGACAGCAGCGCCGCGAACAGGCCGGGGTCGGCGTGCATCATCGCCTTGGTGGCGGCGTGGTCGCGGCTCGGGCCACCCTCGACGAGGTAGCTGGCCAGGGTGAACGGCGCGCCGGCGAAGCCGAGCAGCGGCACGTCGCCCAGCTCGGCGCGGGTGAGCCGGACCGCCTCGGCGAGGAAGCCGAGGTCCGCGGGCGGCAGGGCGGCCAGGGCGTCCACGTCGGCCGCCGTGCGCACGGGCGCGCCCATGACGGGACCGGTCCCGGGGACGATGTCGACGTCCACGCCGGCCGCGTGCAGCGGGACGACGATGTCGCTGTAGAGCACGGCGGCGTCCACGCCGTAGCGGCGCACGGGCTGCAGCGTGATCTCCGCGACGAGCTCCGGCGTGCGGCAGGCCTCGAGCATCGCGGTGCTGCCGCGGGCGACCTTGTACTCCGGCAGCGAGCGGCCGGCCTGGCGCATGAACCAGACGGGCGTGCGCTCGACGTCCTCGCCGCGGGCCGCGCGGACCAGGAGGGGGGTGCGGGCGGCGGGACCGGGGGCGGGGGTGCTCACCCCCCGATCGTCCCACCCGCGCCCGACACGCCCGGCCAGGGGCGGGCTGCCGTCAGGGGGGCGACCTACTCTCAGGACGTGGCCACGACCCGGTCCTCGGCGCCCTCGGCGCTCGTCTTCGACGACGCGGTCGCCGTGCTGCGCTCCGCCCGGGTCCGCCCCGAGGTCGCCCTCACCGAGATCCCGCCGCCGCGCCGGGTCGCGCCCTTCGCCCACGCCGTCGAGGGCCACGTCGACCTCGCCGTGGTCCGTGCCGGCGCGCGCGACGGCGAGGACGCCGACGAGGCCGAGGAGGCGGGCGGCCGCTTCGTCCTGCTGCACGACCCGTCGGCGCCGGACGCCTGGGGCGGGGACCTGCGGGTCATCGCGCTCGTCAAGGCCGTCGTGGAGCCCGAGCTCGCCGAGGACCCGATGCTCGCCGAGGTCGTCTGGGCGTGGCTCGGGGAGACGCTGGTCGGGCCCGACGCCCCCGCGACCCGCCTGGGCGGCACCGTGACGCGCGTGGTGTCGGAGAGCTTCGGCTCCCTCGCCGACCGCCCGGCCGCGATCCAGGTCGAGCTGCGCGCCTCGTGGAGCCCGCTGGGCCCGCTGGACGCCCAGCTCGGCGCCTGGGCGGACGTGCTGTGCCGGCTAGCGGGCCTGCCGCCGCTTCCCGCCGGCGTCAGCGCCCTCCCCCGCCGCCGCTAGCCCGCCCTGCCTGCCCCCCCGCGGGGACGGCACCACCCCTGACCAGGACGGACCTGCGCACGGGGCTCAAGGTCCCGGCAGGCCAGGCCGATGCCTCCTCCAGCACGAGGGTGACCGCCCTCGCGGACAAGGAGGCACGACATGACCACCCTGGTCACCGACAGGGTCCGGATCCCGCTGGCCCGCGGACGGTTCCACGCCGCGGTCGTCGCGGGGTCCCCGGGTCTGCGCGAGTCCCTCTCCCGAGTCCTCACCTCCCTCGGCGCCGCCGACGTCACCACCGCCGGCCTCGTCGGCGAGGCCCGCACCCTCGGCCGCGGCACCCCGACCTCCCTCGCGGTCGTCGACTGCACGCTGCCCGACGGCTCCGGCATCGCGGCCATCGAGGTGCTCCGCTCCCTCGGCTGGACCCGCACCGTCCTGCTGTCGCAGTCCACCGACCCGTTCACCGTGCGCGGTGCCCTGATGGCCGGCGCCCGCTGCTTCCTCGTCACCAACCGCCCCAGCGGCGCCCCCGAGGGCCCCACCGGCACCAGCGACCCCGGGGTGGACCAGCTGTCCGCCCGCGAGGTCGAGGTGCTGTCGCTGGTGGCCGACGGCCGCTCCAACAAGGAGGTCGGCGAGCACCTGGGCCTGTCCGCCCTCACGGTGAAGAGCCACCTCGCCCGGATCGCCCGGAAGCTCGGCACCGGCGACCGCGCCGAGATGGTCGCCATGGCCATGCGCGCCGGCGCCGTCGCCTGACGCCAGGCCACCCGCACCACCGCAGACCGCACGTCCCGGGCGTCCCCCTGCGCTCGCACCCCGACGAGGAGCCACCCGTCGGCACCGGCCCCCGGTGCCGACGGGTGGCTCCTCCGCGTGCGCCCGGGACCCCGCGCCGGGACCGCCGGCACCTCGCGCCGGGACCCGGCGGGACGGCCGGGGCACGGACGGTCACCTAGGCTGGACCGGTGCCCGACGACGAGACCGACCTCGCACCCGGGACCGACGACGCAGCCGGCCTGACGGCCGGGACGGACGCTGGCGCGACGGTCGGGACTGCCGGGACCCCCGGGGCCACCGAGGTCGTCGAGACCGCGCCGGTCCCCGTCCCCGTCCTCACCGCCCCCCGCGACGGCACCCCGGACGTCGTCACCACGCAGGCCGCGCTCGACGCCGCCGTCGAGGTGCTCGCCGGGCTCGAGGGCCCCGTCGCCGTCGACGCCGAGCGCGCCTCGGGGTACCGGTACGGCCAGGCCGCGTACCTCGTGCAGCTGCGCCGCGCCGACGGCCCCATCACCCTCGTCGACCCGGTCGCGCGGCTCGACCTCACCGGGCTCGCCGCGGTGCTCGACGGGCCGGAGTGGGTGCTCCACGCCGCCTCGCAGGACCTCCCGTGCCTGGCCGAGCTGGGGCTGCGGCCGCGCAGCGTCTTCGACACCGAGCTGGGTGCCCGCATCGCCGGGCTCCCCCGCGTCGGGCTCGCCGCGGTCACCGAGCACTTCCTCGGCATCGGCCTGGCCAAGGAGCACTCGGCCGTGGACTGGTCGACCCGGCCCATGCCGGCGTCGTGGCTCACCTACGCCGCCCTGGACGTGGAGCTGCTGCTCGACGTCCGCGACGCGCTGGAGGCCGAGCTCGAGAGGCAGGGCAAGCTGGGCTGGGCCCGCGAGGAGTTCGCCGCCGTCGCGGCCGCCGGCCCGCCCGCCCCGCGCGTCGACCCGTGGCGCAAGACGTCCGGGGTGCACAAGCTGCGCTCCCGGCGCGCGCAGGCGGTCGTGCGCTCGCTGTGGGCCGCCCGCGAGGAGCTGGCCCGCAGCCGCGACGTCTCCCCCGGCCGGATCCTCCCCGACTCGGCCGTCGTCGCGGCCGCCACCGCGCAGCCGCGCACCACGGCCGCGCTCGCCTCGCTGCCCGTCTTCTCCGGCCCCGCCAACCGTCGGCTCGGCCAGTACTGGCTCGACGCCATCGACGCCGCCATGGCGCTGCCGGAGCAGGCGCTGCCCGGCCAGGCGCCGCG
>NZ_JBBEOI010000271.1 GCF_037860755.1 Aquipuribacter hungaricus
CACCCGTCGGCGGGCCCGCCGGACCCCGGGCGGCGTGCCCGCGCAGCCGTCGACGGCAGCATCCGGGACGGCAGCACCGTCGGCGGCCGCTGCACCGTCGGCGACCGCTGCACCGTCTGCGCCCGCAGACAGCCCCTCGACGGGGACCCGGGCCGAGCCTGGCCCCGGCTTCCTGCGCGCCGAGGCGCCCGGGACGGGCGGCGCCAAGGTCCTGGCCAAGCCCCCCGTCCGCAGGCTCGCGCGCGACCTCGGCGTCGAGCTCAGCCAGGTGCCGCCCGGCGAGGACGGCATCGTCACGCGGGAGGCCGTGCTCGCCGCGGCCGGGCAGCAGCGCGCGGACCAGCAGGCTCGTGACCGGGCGACGGACGGGACCGGCGGCGGCCCGGCCGCGGCGGGGCGGGCACCGGCGGACCAGCCGGGGGACGTCCGCATCCCCGTCAAGGGTGTCCGCAAGGCCACGGCGGAGGCCATGGTCGCCAGCGCGTTCACCGCGCCCCACGTCACCGAGTGGGTGCAGGTCGACGTCACGGAGTCGGTCCGGTTGCTCGAGCGGCTCAAGGCGGACCGGTCGGTGCGCGACGTCCGGCTGAGCCCGTTCACGCTCGTGGCCCGGGCGATGTGCCTGGCCGTGCGCCGGCACCCGGGGGTCAACGTGTCCTGGGACGAGCCCGCCCGGGAGATCGTCGTCCACGGCAGGGTCGGTCTCGGCTTCGCCGCCGCCACGGAGCGCGGCCTCGTGGTGCCGGTCGTGCCGGACGCCGCGTCCCTCGACCTGCCGGAGCTGGCCCGCCAGGTGGCCGACCTCGTCGACACGGCCCGTGCCGGGCGGCTCCAGCCGGCGCAGCAGGCGGGCGGCACCCTGACCGTCACCAACGTCGGCGTCTTCGGCGTCGACGGCGGCACCCCGATCCTGCCGCCGGGCACCGGGCTGATCCTCGCCTGCGGGCAGGTCCGGCGGATGCCGTGGGTGGTCGGCACCGGGGACGCCGAGCAGGTCGTGCCCCGCGACGTCATGACGCTCGCGGTGTCCTTCGACCACCGGATGATCGACGGCGAGCTCGGCAGCCGGTACCTGGCCGACGTCGCGCGGCTCCTGGAGGACCCGGGCTACGGCCTCGCCTGGGCCTAGCCGCCCAGGGGGATCTGGCACGACGAGGGCCCGGTACGACGGAGGGCCCGGCCCGGCAGGTCGCCGGGCCGGGCCCTCGGTGGGTCGTCGGGGTGTGTCAGGCCCCCGGGGAGGCTGCCCCGGTGGCGCGGACCGCGGCGCCCCGGACCTCGGCGGAACGGTCCTCGTCGGTGCGGGCGACGTCCGCCTCCCCGCCGGCGAGGGCCTCCTGCGCGCGCGCCTCTTCGGCGAAGGCGTCCTCGCGCTCCTCCATCGCCGACTTGGTGCGCAGCGGCACCTCCGGCAGCAGGCTCACCACGACGAGCCCGACCACCGTGATCGCGGCGGCGATCCAGAACACGAGCTGCACGGCGTCGGCGAACCCGGCCTGGAAGGGCACGGCGAGCACCGGGTCGAGCGTGGCCAGGAACGAGGAGTCGTCGAGCACGCCGGTGCCGTCCAGCGCAGGCGTGCCGCCGGCGGCGATGGTCTCCTGGGCGGCGGCGAGCTGGTCGACGACGACCGCGTTGGCGGGGTCGGCGAGGACCTCGGGGTCCTCCAGCGCCGCCACGAAGGCGGGGTCGGAGAACGCGTCGGCGAAGCGGGCGGAGATCCGGTCGCCCACGGTCCCGAACAGGACGGACAGGAACACGGCGGTGCCGAGCGTGCCGCCCATCTGGCGGAAGAACGTCGCCGAGCTGGTCGCCACGCCGATGTCCTTGGCCGGCACGGCGTTCTGCACCGCGAGGGTGATGGGCTGCAGGTTGCCGCCCAGGCCCAGGCCGAACAGCACCATGACGACCGACGTCAGCCACAGCGAGGTGGTCGCGGTGATCTGGGCGAGCAGCAGGAACGAGACCACGAGCAGCGCGGTGCCGACGACCGGGAACACCTTGTAGCGGCCCGTGCGCGAGATCAGCTGCCCAGAGACGATCGAGCCGATCATGATCCCGAGCGTGAGCGGGAGCAGGCTGAGGCCGGCCAGCGTGGGGCTCTGGCCCTTGACCAGCTGCAGGTACAGCGGCAGCGAGGCCAGGCCGCCGAACATGGCCAGCCCGATGACGAAGCTGGACAGCGTGCCGACGGAGAAGGACCCGATCCGGAACAGCCGCAGCGGGAGCAGGGCGTCGTCGCCGTAGCCCCGCTCGACGAGGACGAACAGCACGAGCCCGACGACCCCGCCGACGAGGCTGAGCAGCGCCGGCAGCGACGTCCAGCCCCACTCGCGGCCCTGCTCGGCGAGGATGAGCAGCGGCACCAGGCCCGCGGTGAGCAGCAGCGCGCCGGGCCAGTCGACCCGGTGGGGGCGGCGGGTGTGGGGGATGTTGAGCGTCCGCTGCACGACGAGGAACGCGACGATGCCGATCGGGACGTTGAGCAGGAACACCCAGCGCCAGCCGGTGAGGCCGAGCAGGGTGTCCGCACCGGCGAAGAAGCCGCCGACGACCGGGCCGAGCACGCTGGCGGTGCCGAACACCGCGAGGAAGAAGCCCTGGTACCGGGCCCGCTCCCGCGGCGGCACGATGTCGCCCACGATGGCCAGCGCGAGCGAGAACAGCCCGCCGGCGCCGAGGCCCTGGACCGCGCGGAACGCCGCGAGCTCGACCATCGACGTGGCGAACGAGCACAGCACCGACCCGACGACGAAGACGCCGATGGCGGTGGAGAACAGCGGCTTGCGGCCGTAGAGGTCGCTGAGCTTGCCGTAGAGCGGGGTGGAGACCGTCGCGGTGATGAGGTAGGCGGTGGTCGCCCAGGCCTGCAGCGACAGGCCCTGGAGGTCGTCCGCGATGGTCCGGATCGACGTGGCGACGATGGTCTGGTCCAGCGCGGACAGGAACATCCCGGCGATGAGGCCGCCGAAGATCGCGTAGACCTGCTTCTGGGACAGCCGCGGGGCGGCGTCGACGGGCGCTCCGCCGGCGGCGGCGGGGGGAGTCGGCGAGCTGCTCACCGGCGGTCCTTCCGGGTGGTGGGGGCGACCAGGGCGTCGACGGTGCCGGCGTCCAGGTCGAGGACGGAGTCGTTGAAGCGGGCCAGCGCGGTCGCCAGGGCGTCGACGTCGGCCGGGTCCCAGCCCGCGAGGGCGCGCCCGACGAGCGCGTTGCGCAGGGCACGGGTGTCCTCGAAGGCCTGCCGGCCGCTGGGGGAGGCCTGCACCAGCCAGGCGCGGCCGTCGTCCGGGTCCGCGACCCGCTCGACGTGGCCGCTGCGCTCGAGGGCGGCGACGTGGCGCGACGTGGTGGACGGGTCGAGGCCGAGCAGGTCGGCCAGGCGCGACGTGCGCGCCGGCCCGTCGGTCGTCAGGTGGAACAGGACCGCCAGGCCCGAGCCCTCGAGGCCGTGGCCGGACGCGCGGAGCACGCGCGCCCGGAACAGCTCCATCGACTTCTTGAGCCGGACCAGCTGCATGGCCACCCGGTCGGGGCCGGCGGCAGGCGCGGCAGGACCGGCTCCCGGTCGGGTCACCGGACCGTCCGCGGACGGGGGCCGTGGGCCCGGTGGGGACGCGGTCGGGGTGGGCTGCACCGGCCAAGTGTATGCACCATGCACCTATCCTGAAGACCACGGCCGCCGCACCCCGTCCGGTCGGGGCCACGTACCGTGGTCGTCGTGCCGACCCGCGCGACCACCCCCGTGACCAGCCCCGACCCCCGGGACCGGCGTGCCCCTGCCGCCCGTCACGCGGCGGTCGCCCTCGTCGCGCCGCTCGTGCTCCTGCTGTCCCTGGTCGTCGCCGGGCCCGCGTCGGCCCACGCCCGCTTCACCGGCTCCGACCCGGCCGAGGGCAGCCAGGTCGACGCCCTGCCCGCGGCCGTCGTCATGAGCTACTCCGAGGAGATCGCGCCGCAGTTCGTCGAGGCGGCCGTCGTGGCCCCCGACGGGACCACGGTGCCCACCACCTCCAGCGCCGCGGGCACCGACGTCACCGTCGACCTGGGTGGCGAGGTCGCCGCCGCGGCCGACCAGACCGGCACGTGGCAGGTCGTCGCCCGCGTCGTCAGCGTCGACGGCCACCCCGTCGAGCACACCACCAGCTTCGTCCTCACCGCGGCCGCCGCCCCGCCGGCCCCGGCCGAGGGGACGACGGCCGCACCGACCGCAGGGACGACCGGAGAGGCCACCCCGGAGGCCACGAGCGAGGCGGCGGGCGCCACGGACGCGGCTACCGGCGTCCCGGCCGACCAGGCGTCGACCGAGCCCGTGTCCGCCGTCACCGACGGGCTGCCCCGCTGGGCGCTCGTCGTCGGCGCGCTCGTCCTCGTCGCCGCGGCGGCCGCCGCGCTCGTGGTCCAGCTGCG
>NZ_JBBEOI010000272.1 GCF_037860755.1 Aquipuribacter hungaricus
GTGCTCGACGAGCGCCGCGCGCAGCCGCTCGGCCTCGGCCCCCTCGCCCGCGCCGAGGATGCGCGCGGCGAGCAGGCCGGCGTTCCGGGCGGCCCCGACGCCGACCGTGGCGACCGGGACGCCGGCGGGCATCTGGACGATCGACAGCAGCGAGTCCGTGCCGTCCAGGTGCGCGAGCGGCACCGGCACCCCGACGACCGGCAGCGGAGTCACCGAGGCGAGCATCCCCGGCAGGTGGGCCGCACCGCCCGCACCGGCGACGACCACGCGCAGCCCCCGCCCGGCCGCCGCGGCGCCCCAGGCGAGCATGTCGTGCGGCATCCGGTGCGCGGAGACCACGTCGACCTCGTGCGGGACGCCGAGCTCGTCGAGCGCCTCCGAGGCCGCCTGCATGACGGGCCAGTCGGAGTCGGAGCCCATGACGACGGCCACGACGGGCCGGGGGGACCTGCTGGTCTCGTTGCTGGTCTCGCTCACTCGGTGATCTCTCCCCTGATGTAGCCGGCGGCGTGCCGGGCGCGCTCGAGCAGGTCGTCCAGGTCGTCGCCGGAGACGGTGACGTGCCCGATCTTGCGGCCGGGCCGGACGGCCTTGCCGTAGAGGTGGACCTTGACCGCGGGGTCGTGGGCCATGACGTGCAGGTAGGAGGAGTACAGGTCGGGGTGCTCCCCGCCCAGCACGTTGACCATGACGGTCCAGCGGTCGCGCGCCCGGACGTCGCCCAGCGGCAGGTCGAGCACCGCGCGCAGGTGCTGCTCGAACTGGCTCGTCACGGAGCCGTCGATGGTCCAGTGCCCGGAGTTGTGCGGCCGCATGGCCAGCTCGTTGACGACGAAGCGCGGCCCGTCCGGCCCGGCCACCTCGAAGCCCTCGACGGCCATCACCCCGGTGACGTCCAGGGCGCCGGCGATCCGGGCGGCCGTGGTGGCCGCGACCCCCGCGAGGTCCTCGTCGAGCCCGGGGGCCGGGGCGACGACCTCCCGGCAGACGCCGTCGACCTGCAGGGTCTGGGCGACGGGCCACAGGGCCACCTGGCCCATGGCGCTGCGGGCGACGAGGACGGCGAGCTCGCGGACGAACGGCACGACCTCCTCCGCGAGCAGCGCCGGGAACGTCCCCCGGTCGAACCACTCCTGGGCGGTGTCCCAGCCGTCGTCGGAGGCGGTGGACAGCACGAGCACGCCCTTGCCGTCGTAGCCGCCGCGGGGGGTCTTGAGGACGGCCCGCCCGCCGTGGGCGTCGGCGAAGGCGCGCAGGGCGTCCAGGTCCGCCACGGCGTCCCAGGCCGGCACCGGCAGGCCCAGCGCGGCGAGCGCCCGGCGCATGACGAGCTTGTCCTGCGCGTGGCGCAGCGCCCCGGGGGCGGGCCGGACGACGGCGCCGGCGTCCTCGAGCGCGGCCAGCACGTCGCCCGGCACGTGCTCGTGGTCGAAGGTGACGACCGCGGCGCCCCGGGCGGCGCGGAGCACGGCCGCCGTGTCGTCGGCCGCGCCGAGCTCGTGCGGGGCGACCAGGGCCGCGCTGTCGTCGTCGCGCTCGGCGAGCACGCGCAGGCGCACCCCCAGGCCCACCGCGGCGGGGGCCATCATGCGGGCGAGCTGCCCGCCCCCCACGACGGTGACGGTGGGGAAGCCGGGTCCGGTCGTGTCGTCGTCCGCAGGCACGGGCGGAGCCTACGCAGGACTCACGTACGGTTGCCGGGTGCGCTCGCTGTACGCCGTGGTCACCGGCGCCCTCGCCCTCGTCGTGCGCGAGGGCCTCAAGTTCGGCGTCGTCGGCGCCGTCGCCTACGTCGTCGACCTCGGCGTCTTCAACCTGCTGCTGCACGTCGGCGCGGACCCGGTCCTCGAGGGCCGTCCGCTGACGGCCAAGGTCGTCTCGGTCGCCGTGGCGACGATGGTCGCCTGGCTGGGCAACCGCTACTGGACCTTCCGGCGCCGCCGCCGCTCCGCCGTGCCGCGGGAGCTCGTCCTGTTCGTCGTGGTCAACGTCGGCGGCCTGCTGCTGGCGCTCGTGCCGCTCGCGGTGTCGCGCTACCTGCTCGGGCTCACCTCGCCGGTGGCCGACAACATCGCCGCGAACGTCGTCGGCCTGGCGATGGGCACCCTGTTCCGGTTCCTCATGTACCGGACCGTGGTCTTCAACCAGGTAGAGCCCGTCGAGGACCCCGTCGGCGGCGGCCAGGTGCGCACGCCCGCCTGAGCGCCCCTCAGGGCAGCGGGTCCGCCCAGCGCGGCTGCCGCTTCTCGACGAACGCGGCGATCCCCTCGGCACGGTCCGGGCCGGCGACGACGCCGCGCCACGCGGCGTCCTCGACCTCGAGCGCGTCCGCCAGCGGCAGCGCCGCACCGGCGCGCATCGCGGCCTTGGCCGCGCGGACCGAGGCGGGCGAGCGGGACGCCGTCTCGCGCGCGAGCGCGGTGGCGACCTCGACCACCGTGCCGGTCGTGGCCAGCCGGTCGAGCAGGCCGATTCGGTAGGCCTCGGCGCCGTCGACGCGGCGGCCCGTGAGGACCAGGTCCGCCGCCCGGCCCGCCCCGAGCCGGCGCTGCGCCAGCTGCGTGCCCCCGCCGCCGGGCACGAGCCCGACGCCGACCTCGGGCAGACCCAGCACGGTGGCGGCGTCGCCGACCAGCAGGTCGCACGCCAGCGCCAGCTCGCAGCCGCCGCCCAGCGCGTACCCGGTGACCGCGGCGACCACGGGGACGGGCAGGCCGAGCACCCCGCCGTAGCAGGCGCGGCTGGTGGCACGGGCGGCCAGCAGGTCGGCCTCGGTGGCGTGCCGGCGCTCCTTGAGGTCCGCCCCGACGCAGAAGGCGTCCTCGCGGGTCGAGCGCAGCACGACGGCCCGCAGCGTCCGGCGCCCGTGCAGCTGCTGGGTGGCCGCGCCCACCTGGCGGGCGAGCTCCACGGAGATCGCGTTCCTCGCCTCCGGCCGGTCGAGCACGAGGCTCACCACGTGGCCCTCGGGGTCCTCGTCGACCAGCCGGACCCACTGCTGCGCCGTCGCCATGCTGCTCCTCCTCGTGCCTAGCCGTGCTCGCCGGGTGCGTAGCCACCCTCGCCCGTCCGCTGCCCCGGCGTCTCCACCGACACCAGCGCGACCGGCCCGACCCCGCGGACCTGCCGTGGCCCGAGGGTCCGCAGCCGCAGCCCGGTGGTGCCCGTGAGCATGCCCGCCGTCCTCGCGTCGGTCAGCACGTCACCGGCCCCGGCCAGGCGGGACACCCGGGAGGCCAGGTTGACGGTGGTGCCGAACAGGTCGCCGAGCCGGGCCACGACCTGGCCGTAGGCGAAGCCGACCCGGACGCCGGGGACGAACGGGTCCTCCTCGAACGCCCGGGACAGCGTGAGCGCCGTGCGGGCGGCGTCCTCGGCGCTGCCGGAGGAGAACATCACCTCGTCGCCGACGGTCTTGATGACCCGGCCGCCGTGGTCGGCCACCGCGTCGCCGGCGACGTCGCCGAAGCGGCGGACCAGCGCCGCGAGCTCGGGCTCGTCGAGCGTGCTCACCATCTGGGTCCACCCGACGACGTCGGCGAAGCCCACCGCGCGGGAGAACACCTCCCCCGCCGGGACGAGGACCCGCTCGACCGCGTCGTCGGCCAGGCGCCGCCACACCAGGCCGAGCAGCTCCTCCAGGTCCGGGGACACCTGGCGCAGCAGCAGGTGCGTCGTCGCGGGGTCGCCGCCGACACGCTCGGCGAGGGTCTCCACCTGCCAGGTGGCGAGCCGGTCGACCGAGCGGCCGACGGCCCGCGCCAGGTCCAGGACGGTCCGCTCGTCGAGCGTGCCGTCGCGCACGAGCCGCGTGGCGATCCGCAGCACCTGCAGCTCGGTCTCCCCCAGCACGGGCTCGTCGTCGGCGTCGGCGTAGCCCAGTGCCCGGAACAGCTTGCGTGCGCTGAGCCGCGAGACCCCGGCTGCGGCGGCGGCCTCCCGCGGGGTGAGCCGGTCGACGCTCACCGGAGGTGCTCCACGTCGCCCGCGGACACCGTCGTCCGCCCACCGGGGCCGTCGAGGACCAGCGAGCCGTCGCGGGCGAGGTCGACGGCGGTCCCCTCGCGGACGCCGCCCGGCGTGCTCGCGCGCACCCGGCGCCCGAGCGTCGTGCAGACCGCGCGGTAGGCCGCGTCGGTGCCGGAGGCGGCCGCGTCGCCGCCGGCCCGCTCCCACGCCCCGACCCGGCCGCGCAGGCCCTCCTCGAGCAGCGGCAGCAGCTCGTCGGCGCCGACCGGGCGGTCCAGCAGGCGCTGCAGGGAGGTCGCCCGCCCGCCCGGCGGCACCGGGTCGGGGTCGGCGAGGTTGACGCCCACCCCGACGACGACGGCCGGCCCGGCGGGGGTCCCGGTCGTCTCGGCGAGGATGCCCGCGAGCTTGGCCAGCCCCGTCCGGGCGCCGTCGACC
>NZ_JBBEOI010000273.1 GCF_037860755.1 Aquipuribacter hungaricus
GCGCCGCCGCCGGACCAGCCGGCCGTCACCGCGCCCGGCGACCTGCCCGCCCCGGTCGCCAGCGCCCCCCGCGTCGGCGCGGCCGCCGGCACGAACTGGCTCACCGGCACGGACGTGCCCGCCGGCCGGGTCCTCGCGGTCAAGGTCGACAACACGGCCTCTGCCCGCCCGCAGGCGGGCCTCAGCAAGGCCGACGTGGTCTACGTCGAGGAGGTCGAGGGCGGCGTCACCCGGCTGCTCGCCGTGTTCCAGACCGAGATGCCCGGCGAGGTCGGCCCGGTCCGCAGCGCCCGCACCAGCGACATCCTCATCCTCGGCCGCTATTCCTCGCCCGGGTTCGTCTTCTCCGGCGGCAACGAGGGCGTCGTCGGCGAGCTCGAGGCCGCCGACCTCGCGCTCGTGTCCTTCGACACCGCCCGCGACGGCTTCGTCCGCTCGCCCGGGCGGGAGACGCCGTACGACGTCATGGGCAGCCCGGGCCAGCTCCTGGCGCGCGTCCCCGACGCCGGGGTGGCCGTCGACGTCGGCTTCCGCTTCGGACCGGCACCGTCCGGGGGGCGCGACGTGGACAGCGCCTCCTACTCCTGGCGCGCGGCGGAGATCGGTGTCGCGTGGTCGGCGGAGGAGGACCGCTGGCTGCTGAGCATGGACGGGCGGGCGTCCACCGCCGCCGAGGGCGGCCGGCTCGGCGCCGACACGGTCGTCTTCCAGCAGGTCGAGGTCGTGGGCTCGCCGTACGTCGACGTCACCGGGGCGCGGAGCCCCGAGGTGAGGCCGGTCGGCGAGGGCGAGGTGCTCGTGCTGCGCGACGGGCAGGCCCACGCGGGCCGCTGGTCCCGTCCCGCCCCGGAGGACCCGACGACGTACACGACCCCTGCGGGCGAGGTCCTGCACCTCGACGCAGGCCGGACCTGGGTCGTCTTCACCAGCGCCGGCACCTCGCCCGTCCTGGACTGACCGGCAGGGCGCCGTGACCGCCGCACGGCGCGCGGGACGGCGAACCTACGATGTGCCCATGACCGACCCCACCGCCCCCGGCGGCCCCCGCACCACCCCTGTCACCGGCACCGACCTCGTCAAGCGCGGCATGGCCGACATGCTCAAGGGCGGCGTCATCATGGACGTCGTCGACGTGGCGCAGGCCCGCATCGCCGAGGACGCCGGTGCCGTGGCCGTCATGGCGCTCGAGCGTGTCCCCGCCGACATCCGCGCCGAGGGCGGCATCTCCCGGATGTCCGACCCCGACATGATCGAGGCGATCATCGGCGCGGTCTCCATCCCCGTCATGGCCAAGGCCCGGATCGGGCACTTCGTCGAGGCGCAGGTGCTGCAGAGCCTCGGCGTGGACTACGTCGACGAGTCCGAGGTGCTGAGCCCGGCCGACTACAGCCACCACATCGACAAGTGGCGCTTCACGGTGCCCTTCGTCTGCGGCGCGACCAACCTCGGCGAGGCGCTGCGCCGGCTCAGCGAGGGCGCGGCGATGATCCGCTCCAAGGGCGAGGCGGGCACCGGCGACGTCAGCCAGGCCACGACCCACATGCGGACCATCGGGGGCGAGATCCGCCGGCTGTCCTCGATGAGCCCCGACGAGCTCTACGTCGCGGCCAAGGAGCTGCAGGCCCCGCTGCCCCTGGTCCGCGAGGTCGCCGAGGCCGGCCGCCTGCCCGTCGTGCTGTTCACCGCGGGCGGCATCGCCACCCCGGCCGACGCGGCGATGATGATGCAGCTCGGCGCCGACGGCGTGTTCGTCGGCTCCGGCATCTTCAAGTCCGGCGACCCCGCCGCCCGCGCCTCGGCCATCGTCCAGGCGACGACCTTCCACGACGACCCCGACGTCATCGCCAAGGTCTCCCGCGGCCTCGGCGACGCCATGGTGGGGATCAACGTCGACGAGCTGCCCGCCCCGCACCGGCTCGCCGAGCGCGGCTGGTGACGTCCCGGCCGAGGCGGGTGGCCTGCGCGCCGCCCGCCCGGCCGAGGTCCTGGGTCCGCAGCAGCGTCCGCTCGAGCCACACCATGAGCGAGGCCTGCGTCCCGGGCCGCCCCACCCGGCGGGCGAGCGCCTCGGCGCCGACGCCCGCGACGACGGAGACGACGACGAGCGGCACGGCGTGCAGCAGGCCGACGAGCAGGGCCACGCCGACGAGCAGCACGGCCGCGGCGCCGACCACGATCCAGCCGACCAGGCGCAGGTCGGAGCGCTGGACCTCGGTGCCGGTGACGCGGGCGGCGAGGACGTCCGTCCCGGGGCGCAGGAGCACCACGGAGACCGCGACGAGGAGTGCCTGGATGACGAGGAAGGTCGCGAGTGCCACGGTTCATGGTCCCACGGGTGACCTCGCGTGACAGGTCGTGACGCACCCGCGGCCGGGGCTGTCGCGGCCCCTGCCGGGCCGCCCGGCGTGACCTGCCGGGTGGGGGTCCTCGCGCTCCAGGGCGACGTGGCCGAGCACCTCGCGGCGCTGCGCCGCTGCGGCGCCGAGGCGGTGACCGTCCGGCGGGAGGCCGAGCTCGCCACCGTCGACGCCCTCGTCCTGCCCGGCGGGGAGTCCAGCGCGATGGACCGGCTGCTGCGCGCGACCGGGCTCGACGTGCCGCTGCGCGGGCGGCTGCGCGACGGCATGCCCGCGCTCGGCTCGTGCGCCGGCATGATCCTGCTCGCCGACCGGGTCGAGGGGGCCGCGCCCGGCCAGCGCACCCTCGGCGGCCTGGACGTCACGGTGCGCCGCAACGGCTTCGGCCGGCAGGTCGACAGCTTCGAGACCGACCTCGTCATGGCGGGGCTGCCCGGTCCCGCCCTGCACGCGGTCTTCATCCGTGCCCCCCGGGTCGTGCAGGCGGGCCCCGGCGTACAGGTGCTCGCCACGGTCGCCGGCCCCGTCGCGGGCGATACCATCGTCGCCGTCCGGCAGGGGGCGCTGCTCGCCACCGCCTTCCACCCCGAGGTGTCCGGCGACGACCGGGTGCACCGGGTGCTCGTCGACCTGGCCCGCGGGGCCCGGTCGCAGCGGGAGGGCCCGCAGGGCTGAGCCACCGCCAGCAGAAGGAGAAGAGATGTCGGGTCACTCCAAGTGGGCGACGACCAAGCACAAGAAGGCCGTCGTCGACGCCAGGCGGGCCAAGTCGTTCGCCAAGCTCATCAAGAACATCGAGGTCGCGGCGCGCACGGGCGGCGCCGACCTCTCGGGCAACCCCACGCTGGTCGACGCGGTCCAGAAGGCGAAGAAGACCTCGGTCCCCAACGACAACATCGACCGCGCCATCAAGCGCGGCTCGGGTGCCGAGGGCGGCGGGGCCGACTACATGACGATCATGTACGAGGGCTACGCCTCGGGCGGGGTCGCGGTCCTCATCGAGTGCCTCACCGACAACCGCAACCGCGCGGCCAGCGACGTCCGCGTCGCCGTCACGCGCAACGGCGGCACCATGGCCGACCCGGGCAGCGTGTCGTTCCTGTTCACCCGCAAGGGCGTCATCGTCGTGGCCAAGGCGCAGGACGGGCACCCGGACGGGCTCACCGAGGACGACGTGCTCGGTGCCGTGCTGGACGCGGGCGCCGAGGACGTCGAGGACCAGGGCGACACCTTCGAGGTGCGGTGCGAGCCCACCGACCTGGTGAAGGTCCGCACCGCGCTGCAGGAGGCGGGCATCGACTACGACTCCGCCGACGCCTCCTTCGTCCCGGCGACGTCCGTGCCGGTCGACGCCGAGCACGCCGCCAAGGTGTTCCGGCTCATCGACGCCCTCGAGGACTCCGACGACGTGCAGAACGTGTACGCCAACCTCGACGTGTCCGACGAGGTCATGGCCGAGCTCGAGGCCGTCGGCTAGCACCCGGAGCTGGGGCGGGCCGCGCGCCTGACGCCCCCTGCCCCCGGTGCGGGGCAGGGTGGGGGCGTGCGCGTGCTGGGGGTCGACCCGGGTCTGACCCGCTGCGGGGTCGCCGTCGTCGACGGCGGGACCGGGCACCGCGCCACGCTGGTCCACGTCGGGGTCGTGCGCACCGCGGTCGACGACGAGCCCGGCGTCCGCCTGGCGCAGGTGCACGCGGCGGTCGAGGCGCTGGTCGCCGAGCACCGCCCCGACGTCGTCGCCGTCGAGCGGGTGTTCGCCCAGCACAACGTCCGCAGCGTCATGGGCACCGCGCAGGCCGCCGGCATCGTCATGCTCGTCGCCGCGCAGGCCGGCGTGCGGCTCGCCATGCACACCCCGTCGGAGGTCAAGGCCGCGGTCACCGGGTCCGGCCGGGCCGACAAGGACCAGGTCGGCACCATGGTCGCCCGCATCCTGGGGCTCGCCGAGGCGCCCCGCCCCGCCGACGCCTCCGACGCGGTCGCGCTCGCGCTCTGCCAGCTGTGGCGGGGCCGCGCGACCAGCCGGCTCACCGCGGCCGCGCAC
>NZ_JBBEOI010000274.1 GCF_037860755.1 Aquipuribacter hungaricus
GACCCCGTCGAGCGACCCTGCGGCGGGGCGGGAGCGCAGGCTGGACGGCCCCACCGACGGGGGCCGCACGGCGGGGTCGACCCCGAGCTCGGCGGAGATGCCCTGCCACACGTGGGCGGGCACGGCGACGCGCTGCGGGGCCGCGGCGCCCTCGGGGCCGCGGGCGGAGCGGACGGTCGCGGCCAGGTCGGCCACGGTCTGGCGGCACCCCTCGCACCCGGCGACGTGGTCGAGCCCGGCGGGGTCCAGGACGTGCTCGCCGAGCGCGTGGAGGGCGAGCAGGTCGACGTCAGGGTGCGGTCGCACGGCCCACCTCCATGCTGTCGCGCAGGCGGAGCAGGCTGCGGCGGATGTGGCTCTTGACCGTCCCCAGGGGGATGCCGGTCGAGGCAGAGATCTGGGTGTGGGTGAGGTCGTGGAAGAACGCGAGCTCGACGATGCCGCGCGCGGGCTGGTCGAGGGCGGCCATGGCGTCCAGGACGGCCAGGCGCTCCACGACGTGCTCGGGGGCCTCGTGCGCCGGGGCGGTGGTGGCTCCGACGACCTCGCGGGCGGCGTCTGCCTGGCGGGACTGCCGGGCGCGCTGGTGCCAGGTGTCGGCGCAGACGTGCCGGGCGATGCCCACGAGCCAGCCGACGAGGCTGCCGCGCGAGGCGTCGAACGTCTCCCGGCCGCGCCAGGCCCGGACGAACACCTGCTGGGTCGCGTCCTCGGCGTCGGGACGGTCGGCGAGGGCGCGCATGCTCACGCCGTGCACGAGCGGGGCCCAGCGCTCGTAGGCCTCGGCGAGCGCCCACTCCTCGCCCGCGGCGAACGCCCGGCCGACGTCGGCGTCGTCCGCCGCGCCGGGGTCCGGCGCGGGGACGACGGCGAGGCGCGGCCCCGTCACGGGGGGCGGGGCGGCGTCCACGCTCCTGAGACTAGGGCGGTCGGGGTGCCGGGGCAGGTCGGCCGCCGGCCGCACCAGGGCGAGGCTCACGGCACGGGCACCGGGACGGCGGTGACGACGACGTTGTCGGCGTACCGGCGGGAGCCCGGCAGGTAGTCCCCGCCGCAGGTGATGACGACGAGCCGGTGCGAGCCCTCGCGGGCGAAGATCGTCTCCACGGGCAGGTCGGTCTTGGTGATGCGCTCGCGGCTGACCACCTCGTAGCGGGTGGTCGCGCCGGTGGCGTCGCCGACGAGCACCTCGGCGCCCACCTCGACGCCGCGCAGGTCGACGAGCGCCCCGGGGCCGCCCGCGACGGTGTCGACGTGCCCGGCGAGCACGGCGTTCCCCTCCGGGGCGCCGACGCCGGGCCCGTAGCGGTACCAGCCGACCCGGTCGACCTCGGCGGGGACGACCATGGCGCCGTCGTCCATGACGCCGACCGGGTCGACGGCGGCGTCGACCCCGAGCGAGGGGACCTGGAGCCGGACGGGGTCGGCGCCGCGCCGCGGGGCGGCCGCACCGGGTGAGGCGTCGCGGACGACGACGCCCCCCGGCTGGGCGCGCCCGGCGGGTGCCGGTGCCGGGTCTGCCGGGACCTCGGACGGCGCGACAGGAGGGGTCGAGGGGGACGCGGGGGAGGGCGTCGTCCCGCCCGGGGCCAGCGCCTGCTCGAGCGGGAGCCCGGCCTGGGGAGCGGGCCTGGTGAGCAACCACCCCGCCGGGGCGAGCACGGCGGCGACGGCGACCGCGACGAGGAGCGCCGTCCAGCGTCGGCGGACCCGGGCAGACCGGCGCCGGACCCCGGAGGACGGGCGTCGGGGGCGGCGGTCGTCGGCGGTGCTCACGGTCGCCTCCTCGGGCGCTCGACGGTGCGGGGGTCAGGGGTCTGTGGTCTGCGGCGGTGCGGGGGCCTGAGGTGGTGCGGGTGCCGGGGGGCCGCAGTGCGGCGGCCCCCCGGCAGGAGTGCCTCGCTCAGGCGCGCGAGCGGGCGACGGCGCGCCCGCCCAGGACCACGAGGGTCCCGGCGCCGGCGAGGCCGACGACCGCGAGCTGCCAGGGCAGCGCGTCGGAGACCAGACCACCGGTGCCCGACGGGACGCCGGAGGGGCTGCTGTGCAGGCCGTCGATGGTCTGCACCGCGAGCGCCAGGTTGCCGTCGGCGGCGGAGCCCCACGCGAACACCACGGTGTTCACGCCCTCGGCGAGCGTGACGTCGGCGGGGCCGATGGCCACGGTGTCGGTGCCGGCCAGTGCCACGTCGGCGCTGACCGTGCCCGCCGCCAGCTCGACGACGCCCTCGTTCGGGTTGATGACGCCGGAGAAGACCGGCTCGCCGCCCGCACGGACGTCGACGGCCGGGGCCGCCGCGGTGTGCCGGGCCGTGAGCCGGGCCTGGCCCGCCTCCAGGGACGAGACGTCGTTGACGAACGGGGTGAGCCGGGGGGCGCCGTCCTCGCCGAGGTGCGCGGCGACGGTGATGTTGGCGCCGGCCGGGACGGTGGCGGTGGCGGAGATGGCGGGCTCGCCGGCCGGGTCGGCGTCGGCGGGGAAGACCTCGAGCTCGTAGTCGCCGGCCGGCAGGGTGAGCGGGTCGGTGATGGTGCCGGGCTCGAAGTCGGTGAGGATCGCGTCGCCGTTGGCGTACACGTCGACGGTGAGGCCGGGGACGCCGTGGAACACCGACACCTGGGCGTCGGAGCTGGAGGCGGAGGCGGGGGCGGCGAAGGCGAGCGGCAGCAGCACTGCGCCGGTCGCGGCGAGGAGGGTCCGCATGGCGGGGATGTCCTTCCGGTGGTGTCGGACGGGCCGTGGCCCGGTGACCTCGTGGTCGCTGGCACCACAGGTACCGGGGCGGGGGACGGTCCGGATGCACGCGGGGCGATGCCGTCGCCCGCCGCCCGTCAGCCCGGCGCAGGAGGCAGGCGCCGGTCGGTCGGCCGGGCGGGTCAGGCGGGTGCTCAGTCCCAGCGCAGGAAGCGCCGGGCGAGGAGCCCGAGGACGAGCGCCCACACGACGAGCAGGACGAGGTCGGCCGGGGACGGCGCCCCGCCGGCGGTCACCGCGCGCAGCGCGTCGCCGAGCGCGGCCGTGGGCAGCAGGCCGACCAGCGCCGCGACCGTCCCGCCGGCGAGCTGCCCGGCGGGGATGACGAGGCCGCCGCCCACGAGCACCGCCACCCAGACGAGGTTGGCCAGGCCGAGCACGCCCTCCGGGCGCACGGTGCCCGCCAGGAGCATCCCGGCGCCGAGCATCGCGGCGGTGCCGAGCGCGAGGACGGGCAGGAGCAGCAGCACCGTCCCGGCCCCGACCGGCACGCCGAGGACCGCTGCCACGACGAGCAGCAGCGCCGACTGCAGGAGCACGACCGCCAGCACCGCGAGCACCCGGGCGGCGACGAGGCCGCCCCGGCCCAGCGGCGTGGTCGACAGCAGCCGGAGCACCCCGCCCCGCCGGTCGAAGGCGAGCGCGATGGCCTGCCCGGTGAAGGCGCTGGAGACCACGGCCACGCCGAGCGCCCCCGCCAGGCCCGCCCGGTCCTGCGGCAGGGGTGACAGGTCCGGCACCCCGGTGCGCAGCACCCCGACCAGCACCGCCACGGGCAGGACGAAGGTGACGAGCAGCTGCTCGCCGTTGCGGAGCACGGCCATGAGGTCCCACAGCGCCTGCCGGGCCACCCGGCGCACGAGCGGCGCGGGGGCAGGGCCGGAGGCGTCCACGGACGCGGCGGCAGGGCCGGACGGGACGCGAGGAGACACGGGAGAGGTGCTCACGAGGCGTGACGCTGCTCGTCGCCGAGCCGGAGCACGAGCTCCTCCAGGCTGGGCCGGGCGAGCGTGATGCCGCCGCGCGCGCCGTTGCCGGCCTGCCACGAGGCGATGCTCACGAGCTCCTGCGCACCGCGGGAGCCGCGGAGCTCGAAGCTGCCGGGGCTCGTCTCGCGGACGTCCGTCCCCGCGCCGAGGGCGGCGCGCAGGCCGTCCAGCGGGGACCCCGGCGGCGCCTCGAAGCGCACGACCTCCTCGCCGGTCACCCGGTCCGGGGGCCCGTCGGCCAGCACCCGGCCACGGGCGAGGACGAGGACCCGGTCGGCCGCACGCTCGACGTCGAGCAGGGTGTGCGAGGACCAGAGGACCGCGCAGCCGTCCTCGGCGGCCTCCCGGACCAGCGTGAGCACCGCGCGGCGGCCCTCGGGGTCCAGGGCGGCGGTGGGCTCGTCCATGACGAGCACCTCGGGGCGGCCGACCAGGGCGCACGCCACGGCCAGGCGCTGCCGCTGGCCCGAGGACAGCCTGCGCACCGCGGTCCGCCCCAGGTCGTCGACGCCCAGCCGCTCCGCGAGCTCGGCGACGGGACGGGGGCGGGCGTGCATGGCGGCGTGGTGGGCGAGGACCGCGCGGGCCGGCGCGGCGGCCGGCAGCCCGAGGTCGGGCAGCACCAAA
>NZ_JBBEOI010000275.1 GCF_037860755.1 Aquipuribacter hungaricus
CCGGCCGTCCGGGCGGCGGCGGAGCGGGCGAGCACGACGAGCGTCGCGTCCTCCCGGCCGCCGGCACCGTCGGGGGCGTCGTGCGGGGCGTCCTGCGCGGGGGCGGGACCTGTGCCTGTCGGTGCCTCAGGGGCGGCCATGGCCGGTCCTCTCGTCGTCGTGGCTGCGGCCGGGGTCCGCGCCGACGAGCTCGCCGGCGCCCTCCGCGGGCTGGTCGGTGCCCTCCTCGTCCTCGTCCGGCTCGGGCAGGACCTCGACGACGACCGACAGCAGGCGGTTGCGCCGGCCCCGCCGGTCCGCGGTGATCCGGAGGCCGGACACCTCGACGACGCTGCCGCGGATCGGGACCCGGCCGAGGTTCTTGGCCAGCAGCCCGGCGACGGTGTCGACGTCGTCGTCCTCGACGTCGCGGTCGGTGATCTCGCTGAGCGCGGTGAGGTGGGTGCGCGCGGACAGCCGCCACCGGTCCTCGCCGAGCACCTCGACCTCGGGCTCCTCGACGTCGTACTCGTCGCTGATCTGCCCGACGATCTCCTCGAGCAGGTCCTCGATCGTCACCAGGCCCGAGACGCCGCCGTACTCGTCGATGACGACGGCCAGGTGCACCGAGCCGGCCTGCATCTCGCGGAGCAGGTCGTCGGCGGGCTTGCTCTCGGGCACGAACACGGGGGCGCGCATGACCTCGTCCACGGTCGCCGGGCTGGGCTCGCCGTAGCCGCCCGTGCGCAGGTCCTGCAGGTGCGCCGCGACGTCCTTGAGGTAGGAGACGCCGACCACGTCGTCGGCGTCGCGGCCCAGCACGGGGACGCGGCTGAAGCCGGAGCGCAGGTGCAGGCGCATGGCCCGCTCCAGGCCGGTCCCCTGCTCCAGGGTCACCATGTCGGTCCGCGGGACCTGGACCTCGCGGGCCACGGTGTCGCCGAGGTGGACGACGCGCTGGAGCATGAGGCTCTCGCCGCGCTCGATGACGCTGTCGGCCTCGGCCTGCTCGACGAGCTCGATGAGCTCGGCCTCGGACGCGAACGGCCCGGCGGGCAGGCCGCGGCCGGGGACGACGACGGTGGCCGCCCGGACCAGGAGCAGCACGAGCGGGCCGACGACGACCATGAGCCGGGACAGCGACGCCGAGGCACCGAGCGCGACGGTGTCGGCGTGCTGCTGGCCGACCGTGCGGCCGACGGCCCCCACGAGGACGAAGATGAGGACCGACAGCACGGTGGCCGCGACGAGGACGACCGCCCAGTCCGGGCGGAGCAGGTGCCCGAGCGCGACGACGAGCGCGGACACGGCCGCGGTCTCGCAGACGATCCGCACGAAGGTCGTGGTGTTGACCGCCCCGGTGGTGTCCTCCAGCAGCCGGCGCAGCGCCCGCGCGTTGCGGCGCCCGGCGGTCTGGAGGTCCTCGGCGTGCCCGCGGGTCACCTTGGACAGGGCCGCCTCGACGGCGGCCAGGTAGCCGGCGAGCAGGAGCAGGACGAGCCCGACGAGGAGCCAGAGCAGCAGGGTCGAGGTCACCGGACCGGCTCGCCCCCGGCGGCGGCGGGGCGGCTGCGGCCCAGGAACTCCAGGAGGAGTCGCCGCTGGAGGGCGAACATCTCGGCCTCCTCGTCGGGCTCGGCGTGGTCGTAGCCCAGCAGGTGCAGGCAGCCGTGCACGACGAGGAGCAGGACCTCCTCGGCGGTGCTGTGCCCGGCCGTGCGCGCCTGCTCCTCGGCGACCTGCGGGCAGACGACGACGTCGCCGACCAGGCCGGGGCCCGACGGGGCGCCCTCGCGACCGGGGCGCAGCTCGTCCATCGGGAAGCTCATGACGTCGGTGGGACCCGGCAGGTCCAGCCACTTCTCGTGCAGCACGGCGATGGTGTCCGGGTCGACCAGCAGGACCGACAGCTCGGCCTGCGGGTGCACGTGCATGGCGTCCAGCACGTGCCGGGCGCACTCGGCGACCTCGGTCTCGCTGAGCCCGGCGACCTCGGTGCCCGACTCGTTGGCGACGTCGATCACCGGGTGGTGCCGTCCCAGCTGTCGTAGGCCCGGACGATGTCGGCGATGAGGCGGTGCCGGACCACGTCCGTGGACTCCAGGTACGAGAAGTGCACGTCGCCGACCCTGCCGAGGATGTCGCGCACGACCCGCAGGCCCGACGCGGTGGACCCGGGCAGGTCGACCTGGGTGATGTCGCCGGTGACGACCATCTTGGAGCCGAACCCCAGGCGGGTGAGGAACATCTTCATCTGCTCGGGCGAGGTGTTCTGGGCCTCGTCGAGGATGATGAAGGCGTCGTTAAGGGTGCGCCCGCGCATGTAGGCCAGCGGCGCGACCTCGATGGTCCCGGCGGTGATGAGCCGCGGGATCGAGTCCGGGTCGACCATGTCGTGCAGCGCGTCGTACAGCGGCCGCAGGTACGGGTCGATCTTGTCCGTCAGCGTGCCGGGCAGGAAGCCGAGCCGCTCGCCGGCCTCGACCGCGGGGCGGGTGAGGACGATCCGGTTGACGGTCTTGGACTGCAGCGCCTGGACGGCCTTGGCCATGGCCAGGTACGTCTTGCCGGTGCCGGCGGGGCCGATGCCGAAGGTGATGGTGTTCTCGTCGATCGCGTCGACGTAGCGCTTCTGGTTGAGCGTCTTCGGCCGGATGGTGCGCCCGCGGTTGGACAGGATGTTCGCGGTCAGCACCTGTGCCGGCCGGACACCGCCGTCGGTGTCGCGCAGGATGGTGAGGCTGCGCTCGACGGCGTCGGCGCTCAGCGGCTGGCCGGCGGCCAGGACGCTGCCCATCTCCTCGAGCAGGCGCAGCGCGAGCGCGACGTCGCTGGCGGGGCCCGTGACCGTCACCTCGTCACCGCGCGCGAGGACGTCGACGCGGGGCAGGCCGCGCTCGAGCGTGCGCAGGTGCTTGTCCCCCGCGCCGAGCAGGGAGACGGTGTCGGTCCCGGTGGGGACCACGTAGGTCTGCGTGACGACGGCGGTCCCGAACGGGGCGGCGGTGCCGTCGGGGCCGGCTGCGGTGGCAGCACCTGCCTCGCGGGTGTCGGGCAGGTCCTCGGCGTGAGCGCCGGTGATGTCAGGCATGGGCAGGCGGCCCTGGTCCTCTCTCTGTACGGACCCCCAGGTTACCGCCCGGTCGGCCCGGGGGCCGTCCCGGTGCGGGGTGCCCGGTGCTCAGAGCCCGCCGGAGGACGCCCCTGCACCGGCGAGCACGTGACCGTGGGCGTGGAACACCGACTGGCCGGCGGCGGCGCCGGTGTTGAAGACGAGCCGGAAGGCGCCGTCGGCACGCTCGGCGGCCAGCGCCGCACCGGCCCTGACGAGCGCCGCGAGCGCGGCCGGGTCATCGGCCAGCTCGACCACGTCGACGACGTGCCGGCGCGGCACGACGAGGATGTGCACCTCGGCCTTGGGGGCGACGTCGGCGAAGGCGACGACGTGCTCGTCGGCGTACAGCAGCTCCACGGGCAGCTCGCCCGACACGATCCGGCAGAACACGCAGTCGTCGGCCATGCCCGGACGCTACCGGCGCCGCATGGCGTCCACGCCGTCGCACGCCGTCGACGCCGTCGCACGCCGTCGCCGGACCGGTGGCCCACGCGTGTCAACCGGCGCGGGCCGCTGCGCGTGGGGGCAGTGTGGGAGCAGCAGCGACGACGGACGAGCGGGGGGACGCCGTGCCCGGCCCGGTGGACGACCTCCAGGCGGTGGTCGACCGCGAGTGGGCGCCCATGGTGCGCCTGGGGACCCTGCTGCTGGGCGGGGACTCCCGCCGGGCCGAGGAGGTCGTGCAGGACGCCCTGCTCGGCCTGCACCGCGCCTGGGACCGCCTCGAAGACCCCTCGCGCGCCGCCGGGTACCTGCGGCGCAGCGTGGTCAACGGCTGCCGCTCCGCCCACCGCCACGACGGCGTCGAGCGGCGGCACCTGCGGCTGGTCGCCCAGCAGGAGGCCTCCCCCCGCGACACCGCCGACGACAGCGCCGAGCACGACGCCGTGGTCCGGGTGCTGCGCGCCCTGCCCGTGCGGCAGCGGGAGGTGCTCGTGCTGCGCTACTGGCAGGACGCCCCGGAGACGGAGATCGCCCGCACGCTCGGCATCAGCGCCGGCGCCGTCAAGACCCACGCGTCCCGCGGGCTGGCCGCCCTGCGCGCCGCCCTCGCCACGACCCCGGAGGACCCCCGTGCCTGAGCACCTGCCCCCCGTCGGCCCCGTCGGCCCTGGGCCGACCGACCCTACGGGCCGTGGTCACCGTGGCGACCCAGGTGACCGTGGCGCCGAGCAGGCGCTGCGCCGGGCCCTGGCCGCGCAGGCCGCGGGCGTCTCCCCCGGCCCCGCCCCGCGGGTGGACGAGCTCGTCGGGCG
>NZ_JBBEOI010000276.1 GCF_037860755.1 Aquipuribacter hungaricus
AGGCCAGCGCCACCGAGACCGCCAAGGGCCGCCGCCGCTGAGGCACGCGCACCCCAGGACCACCCGACCGGCCGGCCGCGCCCCCGGGGCCGGCCGGTCGTGCGTCGTGGTGTCGTCCCTGCGCGGGCGCCCCCGGCGCGAGGTGCGGGCCGGGCTCAGGCGGCGCGGAGCACCGTGCCGGGACGGGGCTGCGCGGCCGTCCGGCGCTGCTGCAGGGCGACCACCCGGGTGGAGGGCGCGGCGACCGTGCTGCGCAGGTCGAGCACGTCGTCGCGGACCTCGGCAAGAAGGTCGACGAGGTCGAGCCGCAGCGCCCGGCACACCGCCGCGAGGACCTCGGAGCTCGCCTCCTTGCGGCCGCGCTCGACCTCCGACAGGTACTGCGTCGACACCTGCGCCTCGTGCGCCACGTCGGCCAGCGAGCGGCGCTGACCGGTGCGGTGCCGGCGCAGCACGTGGCCGAGGAGCACCCGCAGCGGCGGGGTGGGGCGGGGGGCGTCGACCGGGCGGGCCGTCATGGGACGAGGCTACGCCCGCCCCAGCGTCCGCTCGAGGGTCATCAGGTCGATGACCACCCGCGCGGCGTCGAACAGCCGGTCCGACAGGGCGTCCGCCCCGGGGCTGAGCACCGTGACCGGACCGCGGTCGGCGAGCTCGGCGAAGATGCCGTCGTTGCTGAGCACCACCACCTGGCGCCGCTCGGCGGGGACGGCGCGGGCGCCCTCGAGCAGGACGAAGTCGGCCAGGTCGGCGCCGTCGGGCACCGGCTGCGCGACCCGGCCGAACTCGGCGAGGAACGGCACCGCCCGCTCGACCGCGGCGTGCTGGCCGGAGATGACGACGTGGTCGGCCGAGCGCGCCAGGGCGACGACCAGCCCCATCCGCGCCCTCCACCGGACGGCGCCGGCGCGCAGGTTGTCCAGGTCGACGAGCAGCACCCGGTCGCCGACGCCCTCGTGCCAGACCGGGTTGGCCTCCACCCAGCCGGTGAGCGCTGCCGCCAGCGGGCCCGGGTCGCCCTCCTCGTCGTCCTGCACCGCGACGGGCGCGGGGGCGCGGACGGTCGTCGGTGCCGGAGTGCCCGCACCCGGGCCGCCGGACCTCGACCTGCCGCGCGACCGGGAGCGGGGGCCGGTGCCGGACCCGTCCGTGCCGGGACCGTTGCCGGCGGGCGCCGTCGCGGTCTCGGCCGGTGCCCGGGCGGCCCGGGGGGCGGGCAGGTCGGCGAGACGGACCCACTCGTACTCGTCCGCTTCGCCGCGTTGGTTCCCCAGGGCCACGGGGGCATCGTGGCAGGTGCGGGGCACTTCCTCCGAGCACGACGTGTGCTGCCGCGGTCACAGGGCTCGCATGGCCCCGGTCAGGGGCACCGCTCGACGGACGGTGCGGCCTGTGCGACGGTCGCGCGGTGATCGCCCCGCTGCGCGCCCCCGCGCTCGCCCGCGCCTGGTTCCTGCTCACCGCGCTGGTCGTCGTGGTGGCGCTGTCGGTCCAGGTGCCGGTGTCGGCCGGGACGGAGGGCGGGTTCTTCGACGTGCCGCTGTACCGCGGCCTCAACGTCTTCGCCTTCTTCACCGTGCAGAGCAACCTGCTCGTCGCCGCGTCGGCGCTGCTCACGGGGCTCCAGCCGGACGTGGACACCCTGCTGCGACGGGTGCTCCGGCTCACCGCGCTGGTCGCCATCACCGTGACGGGCCTCGTCTACCACGCGGTGCTCGCCGGGCTCGTGGAGATGTCGCCCGCCGCCGCCTTCGCCGACCTGCTCGTCCACACCGCCGTCCCGCTCATGGCGGTGCTCGGCTGGCTCGCCCTCGGCCCGCGCGGCCGGACGTCGTGGCGGGTGGTGGGGCTGACCGTCGTCTTCCCGCTGCTGTGGCTGGCGTTCACCCTCGTGCGGGGGCCGCTCGTCGGCGGCTTCTGGCCCTACCCGTTCGTCGACGTCGACGAGCTCGGCTGGGGTCAGGTGCTGCTCAACTGCGCGGCCGTGGCCGCCCTGTTCGTCGGCCTGGCCGCCGGGGCGCACCTGCTCGACCGGCTGCTCGACCGTCGGGAGCCGGCGGTCGCCACGGCCGGGTCAGGGCGAGCCCACGGCTAGCCGGCCGTGACGGGGGGTGCTCACGGGCTGCCGTCGCCGACCGTGCCGAGCAGCCGCACCCCGTCCTCGGCACCCAGCCCCAGCCGGCGCAGCGCCGCGAGGTAGTCGGCGGTCGCCTGCTGGGCGAGCCGCTCGGTGGCGTCCCCGGTCGCGGCCACCACGGTGCCGTTGCGCCCGCGGGTGACGACGACGCCCGCGGACTCCAGCTCGCGGTAGGCCCTGGCGACCGTCCCGCTGGCCAGGCCCAGGTCCGCCGCGAGGGTCCGGACGGGGGGCAGCCGGTCACCGGGGCGGAGGCCGCCCGAGTCCACGAGCGCGACTACCTGGGTGCGGACCTGCTCGTACGGCGGGACCGCGGAGGACGGGTCGACGTGCACGAGCCCCGGGTGCGCCATGGCGACCTCCACCTCTGCCGGACGTCCGGGGACCGTACCGACCCGGGTGGAGGCCGCCCGACGGGCGACGGCCACCGACCGTCCCGCGCACCTCAGGCGGCGGGGTCCTCCGCGACGTCCTCGGCCACGTCCTCGCCGGCCGCGGGGTAGCTGGTGTACCCCTCGGGGCCCTCGCCGTAGAACGTCGAGGGGTCGGCGTCGGCGAGCGGGGCGCCGGTGCGGTGGCGCTCGGGCAGGTCCGGGTTGCCGATGAAGGCCTTGCCGAACGCGACGGCGTCCGCCCGGCCCTCGGCCACGGCCTGCTCGCCGGTCTCGGGGGTGAAGCCCTGCGCGAGGACGAACGGCCCGGTCCAGGTGCTGCGCAGCGCCTCGGACAGGTCGGTGCGGCGGCCGTCGTCGGTCACCGGCTCGACGTAGTGCACGTAGGCGAGCCCTCGGCGGTCGAGCCCGGCGCCGAGGTGGGCGAGCACGGCCGCCGGGTCGGCGTCGGAGGTGCCGGAGGAGCCGTTGCCGAGCGAGAGCCGGATGCCGACCGTGCCGGGGTCGCCCGCCGCCGCCACGACCGCGTCGACGACCTCGAGGGTGAGCCGGGCGCGGTTCTCGATGCTGCCGCCGTAGCCGTCGGTGCGGTCGTTGACGCCGTCGGCGAGGAACTGCTCGAGCAGGTAGCCGTTGGCGGCGTGGACCTCGACACCGTCGAACCCGGCGGCGACGGCGTTGACGGTGGCGCGGCGGTAGTCCTCGACCACGCGCGGCATCTCGTCGGTGCGCAGGCGGCGGGGGGTCGACGTGGGGACGTAGCCGTCCTCGGTGAAGCTCTTGGCGTCGGCGGCGGTGTCGGTGGAGGACACCGGCAGCCCGTCGGCGTGGAAGCTGCTGTGGCTGATCCGGCCCACGTGCCACAGCTGCGCGACGATCCGGCCGCCCGCGGCGTGCACGGCGTCGGTGACCGTGCGCCAACCGTCGACCTGCTCCTGGCTCCACAGCCCGGGCGTCCACTTGTAGCCGACGGCCTCGGGTGTGATGGCCACGGCCTCGGACACGATGAGGCCCGCGCCCGCGCGCTGGCGGTAGTACTCGGCGTTCATCGCCCCGGGGACGCGCGCCTCGGTGGTGCGGGTGCGGGTCAGGGGAGCCATGACGAAGCGGTTGGGCAGGCTCAGGCTGCCGAGACGGACAGGGTCGAGCAGGGGAGAGGTCACGCGGGCGGCAACACGTCGCGTCCCCCGTGTCATCCCGCGACGACCGGACGGGTGGGGCCCCTTGCCCCGGCGCACCCGGGACGGGACCATGCATGAGCGTTCAAGCGTCCCTCACGGCAGGAGCCGACCCATGACGAGCACCCGTACCGACCCGAGCACCCGCACGGCACGTCCCGCCGGCCGCGGCATCTGGCGGGCGGGCCTCGTCGCCGCGCTCGTCGCCGCCGTCCTCACCACGCTCGTCTGGCTGCTGGGCCAGCTGACCCCGGCCACGTGGGAGGTGGCGCAGGGAGGGACGACCCAGGCGGTCCTGGCCCCGATGCCCGCGGTGGCCTCCGTCGTCGGGATCGCCGTGGGGACCCTCGCCCTGTGGCTGCTCGTCCGCGTCCCCCGGGGCGTCACCGTGTGGACGGTCCTCGCCGTCGTCGCGGGGCTCGGCTCGGTCGTGTCGCCGCTGGCCGCCGCCGCCGACGGGTGGACCGGGGCGCTGCTGGCCCTGATGCACGTCGTCGTCCTCGGGGTGGCCCTCGTGGTCCTGCGGCCGGCCGGGCTGCGCGGCCGGGCCTGAGGCCCCGGACGCGGCCCCCGCTCAGCCGGGCGTGCGGGCCGCGTCGGCCGCGACGGCGCCGTCCACCTG
>NZ_JBBEOI010000277.1 GCF_037860755.1 Aquipuribacter hungaricus
CTTGCCACCCCGCGGGGGTTGTCGCGGTGCGCCAGCCGGCGGACGAGGCCCAACAGCCCGGGCGGGCGTCCGGTGGCCGCCGCCACCGCGGACACGCGGGCCTGGCGGACGCCCGTGGCCAGCCGCTCCGCCGCCTGCGGGTCCAGCCCACCTGCGGCGCCGCCCAGCGCGAGCACCGAGCGCAGGGCGGCCGGGTCGAGGCTGCCCATGAGCAGACCGAGCAGCTCGGGGTAGGCCCGGACCCCGCCGGCCGCCGCCCGCAGCAGACCGCTCTCGTGCAGGGCGGCGACGAGGTCGTCGAGCTCGTCGGCGGCGCCGGTGTCCGGCGGGACGGGCGGGGTGTAGCTCAGCGGTCGTGCCACGGTCGGCTCCTCCTCCTGCTGCTGGCGGTCATGCCGTCGCCCCGTCCGGCTCGGGCTCGGTCGGGAACACGTAGTCCTCGCGCTGCCACTTCTCCTCGACGAGCACGCCGTCCTGCGGGGTGGGGTGGCCGTAGCGGTGGTAGGTCGGGGGCAGCGGGGCGCCGGGCTGGCGACCCTCGTCGCGGGTGCCGCGCCGCTCGCGGTCGGCCCCGCGCCGGCCGCCGCCGCGGACCTCCTTGGGCCCGTCGACCCGCCGCACCCGGGCGGCGAGCTCCTTGTAGGCCGGCGTGTGGGTGGCCTCGTCGGACACCTCGGAGGTCAGCAGGTTGAGCTCGACGGCCTGCATCGGCACCCACACCTCGCCGTCCCGCACCTGGTCCGACAGCAGCACCCGCAGGGTGATGGAGCCGCGCCGGGACTCCAGCTCGACCCAGTCGCCGGTGCGCAGGCCTCCGTACCGGGCGGCGTCGCGTCGGGTCATCTCCACGTACGTGTCGGGCACCTTGGAGCTCAGCCCCGCGGAGCGCAGCGTCATGTTGCCCTCGTGGAAGTGCTCGAGCACCCGGCCGTTGTTGACGTGCAGCGGGTACTCGTCGTCGGCCTGGTCGCTGGGCTCGGTGAACTCCAGCGGGTACAGCCGGGCGTTGCCGTCGGGAAAGTGGAAGCGCTCGGTGTACAGCAGCGGGGTGTCCGTGCCGTCCTCCGCGACCGGCCACTGCAGCGAGGCGTAGCCCTCGAGCCGGTCGTAGCTGACCCCGGCGAACAGGGGGGTGAGCGACGCCGCCTCGTCCATGACCTGGCTCGGGTGCTCGTAACCCCACTCGTGGCCCATCGCCGAGGCGATGTCGGTGAGGATCTTCCAGTCCGGCCGGGCCTGGCCGACCGGGTCCATCGCCTTGTTGAGCCGCTGCACGCGCCGCTCGGTGTTGACGAACGTGCCGTCCTTCTCCAGCGAGGCGGCCGCCGGGAGGACCACGTCGGCGAACTCGCACGTCCGCGAGAAGAACAGCTCGGACACGACGAGGAAGTCGAGCTTCTCCAGCGCCTCCTGGACGTAGTGCGCGTTGGCGTCGACCAGCGACAGCTCCTCGCCCACGACGACCATGGCGCGCAGCGTCCCGTCGTGTATCGCGGTGATCATCGTGTGGTTGTCGAGGCCCTTCTCAGTCGACAGCTCGGTCCCCCAGGCCTTCTCGAACTTGGCCACGACCTCGGGGTCGGTGACCGGCTGGTAGCCCGGCAGGTAGTCGTTGACGCAGCCGAAGTCGCTGCAGCCCTGGACGTTGTTGTGCCCGCGCAGGGGGTAGGCGCCGGTGCCGGGCCGGCCGTAGTTGCCGGTGACGAGCAGCAGGTTGGAGATGGCGGTCGAGGTGTCCGACCCGGCCGAGTGCTGGGTGACGCCCATGGCCCAGAGCGCCGCCACGGACTCCGCCTCGGCGATGCGGCGTGCGAGGTCGACGAGGACGTCCGAGGCGATCCCGGTCCGCTGCTCCGCGTACTCCAGCGTGAACGGCTCGAGCGAGGCGACGTAGGCGTCCCACCCGTTGACGCGCTCGGCGAGGAAGGCCTCGTCCTGCCAGCCGTTGTCGATGACGTGCTTGGTGACCGCGCTGAGCCAGACCAGGTCGGTGCCGGGGTTGGGCCGCACGAACAGGTCCGCCCGCTGCGCGAGCTCGTGCTCCCGCAGGTCGACGACGACGAGCTGGTGCCCGCCGACCTTCTGCGCGCGCTTGACCCGCGCGGCGATGACGGGGTGGGCCTGCTCGGTGTTGGTCCCGACGCACAGCACGAGCGCGGCCCGCTCGATGTCGCTGATCGACCCGGCGTCCCCACCGTGGCCGACCGTGCGGAACAGGCCCTGGGTGGCCGGCGACTGGCAGTACCGCGAGCAGTTGTCGATGTTGTGGCTGCGGAACACCTGCCGGGCGAGCTTCTGGGTGAGGTACGCGTCCTCGTTGGTCGCCTTGGACGAGGCGATCGTGGCGATCCCGGCCGGGCCGTGGCTCTCGAGGACGGCACGCATGCGCTCCGCGACGAGGGCCAGGGCCTCCTCCCAGCTCGCCTCCCGGAACCGGCCGTCCTCCCGGATCAACGGCGTCGTCAGCCGGTCGTCCGCGTTGACGTAGTCCCAGCCGAACTTGCCCTTGACGCAGGTCGAGATCGCGTTGGCCGGGCCCTCCTGCTGCGGCTGGACCTTCAGGACCTCGCGGCCGCGGGTCATGACGTCGAAGGAGCAGCCGACCCCGCAGTACGTGCACACCGTCTTGGTGACCGACGTCGCGGCCCGGCGGGCGGCCGACTCGGCCTTGGACAGGACGTACAGCGGCAGGTACCCCGTCGTGGGCTCGACGGCCTTGACCAGGTCGATGGCCGGCGACCGCACCTCGTCGGGCCAGCCGGTCGCCAGCCCTGCGCGCCCGAGCATGGTCTTCTCCATGAGGGCGTTGCACGGGCACACCGAGACGCAGTGCCCGCACGAGACGCAGGACGACTCGTCGATGGGGACGCCGCCGTCCCACAGCACGCGCGGGTGCTCCGACGTCCAGTCGATCGACAGCGTCTCGGTGACCTGGACGTCCTGGCAGGCCTCGACGCAGCGTCCGCAGAGGATGCACTGGTCGGGGTCGTAGCGGTAGAACGGGTTGGAGTCGTCGATCTCGTACGGCTTGGGCTGGAACCCGATGGTCTCGTGCTCGACGCCGCTGGCCTCGACCCCGTGCTTGAGCGCGCAGTCGCCGTTGTTGTTGTCGCAGATCGTGCAGTACAGGGTGTGCTTGCGGACCAGCCGCTGGCCGGCCTGCTCACGGGCGGCCTTGCTCTCGCCGAGGGTGCCGACCTGCATCCCGTCGGCCACGGGCACGACGCAGGACCGGACGACCTCGCCGTCGACCTCGACCAGGCAGGTGTCGCAGGTCTGCAGCGCCCCGAGGCTGCGCTGGTAGCAGACCGACGGGAACCGCGGCCGGGTCTCCGACGCCTCGGTGAGCGCCTCGACCAGCGGGCGGCCGAGCTCGCCGCCGATGCGCCGGCCGTCCACCTCGAGCGTGACCGGCACGGGGGGCGGGGCGGAGCGGTCCTGGCTGAGCGGGTGGAAGTCGGACGGCATGCGGGCTCCCAGCGGGTCGCTGCGGCACCGGGTCGGCGGACCGGCTCGGTCGTGGCGACGATGGTGCCCGTGCAGGGCCGGGTGCGCACGCTCCTGCGCGCCCGGCCCCTCAGCCGCCCGCGGTGGGGCTGCGTGCTGGGCGGTGCTGGGTGGTGCTGGTGTCAGCCGACGCTCACGTGGACGTGGTCGAAGTGGTTCGCGGTGGCCCCACCGCGGTCCTCCATGTACTCCCACGCGCCGGCGGGGCTGCCCGCCATCCAGATCTGCTGCTCGTAGATGAGGTAGGTGATGCCGAGCTCGCCGGCCCGGGCCTGGAGGAAGCGGGAGATCTCCCAGCCGGCCTCGCCGGACACCATGACGTCGACGGCGCGGCCGCTGCCGTGGTCGCCGCCGTCGCCGGGACGGTAGCCGCCGAACGCGGACACCGAGCCGCCGAAGGCGGCGCACACGGCGCGGTACACCGCGGTCGCGTTGCCCTTGAGGCTGCGCTCGATCTCCGGGTTCTTCGAGCACGGCGCGTCGGAGGTGCCGGGGGTGTCCGATGGGTCCTCGGCGGGAGCGGCCGCGGGCTGCTCGACCGGCTCGGGGGCGGGCTCGGTCTCCGACAGGTACTTCCCGTTGACCCAGCCGACGGTCTCGCCGAGGACGACCTGCGTCCAGCCGTCCGCGGTGGCACCGCTGGTGCCGACCTGGTCCAGGGCCTCGAGGTACCCGACGCGCTCGGTGCCGGCGGCCGGGCCGCTGCGCACGTTGACCGCGGTGGTGACCCACAGCTGCGCCACGACGGGCGGGGGCGGCGGCGGCGGGGCCGGGGCGGGGGCCGGGACAGGCGCGGGGACGGGCGCCGGGGG
>NZ_JBBEOI010000278.1 GCF_037860755.1 Aquipuribacter hungaricus
CGGTCGTCGTGCCGGAGGGCTCGGAGGACATCGAGACCACGTTCGAGGAGTTCTACACGCTGCTGGGCGAGCCGTACGACGACTCCGAGTTCAGCGGCCGCAGCGACTACCAGGCGTTCATCGAGAGCGGCATCCCCTCGGGCGGCCTCTTCACCGGTGCCGAGGTCGTCAAGACCGAGGAGCAGCAGGCCATCTGGGGCGGCATCGCGGGCGAGTCTTTCGACCAGTGCTACCACCAGGAGTGCGACACGATCGACAACCTCGACATGCACGCGCTCGAGGTCAACTCCGACGCCGTCGCGTACGCCGTCTTCACCTACGCCGCCTCCACCGAGGCCGTCAACGGTGTCGTCGGCCGCCGCGTGCCCGGGCGGTTCCTCGTCCCCGCCCCGGCCGGTCCCGAGTACACCTTCGCCGGCCCGCTGGGCGGCGACGAGCACGACCACGGCCACGACCACGGCCCGGGCGTCGCCGAGTGACCTGACCCACCCGCACCACCAGCACCGACGCTGACGCCGTCAGCACGACGAGGCCCGCGGAGCTCCGGCTCCGCGGGCCTCTGTCGTGCCGGGCGGGGGTGCCTAGAGGTCGAGCTCGACGACGACCGGGGCGTGGTCGCTGGGACCCTGCCCCGTGGTCGAGGCCTTGGGCTTGCGCTGCTCCCGGTCGACCCGGGCACCGGTGACCCGGCTCGCGAAGGCCTCGTTGCCCAGCACCAGGTCGATGCGCATGCCGCGCTTCTTGGGGAACGCCAGCTGCTGGTAGTCCCAGTAGCTGAAGACGCCCGGCCCGGTGAGGGGCAGCACGACGTCGGCGAAGCCGGCGTCGGTGAAGGCGGCCAGGGCGGCCCGCTCGGCCGGGGTGACGTGGGTGCCGGTGAAGACCGAGGGGTCCCAGACGTCCTCGTCGGTCGGGGCGATGTTCCAGTCGCCGACCAGGGCGAGCGGCTGCTCCGGCGCCGCGGCGGCCCAGCCGGTGGCGGCCTCGCGCAGCGCCTCGAGCCAGCGCAGCTTGTACGCGTAGTGGGGGTCCTCGACCGTGCGCCCGTTGGGGACGTACAGGCTCCACAGCCTCACGCCGGGGCCGTCGGCAGGACCGACCGTCGCGCCCATCGCGCGGGCCTCGGCCACGGGCGGGTCGCCGAAGGGGGGCACGCCGGGGAAACCGACCTGGACGTCGCGAAGGCCGACGCGGGAGACCACCGCGACGCCGTTCCACTGGTTGAGGCCGTGGTAGGCGACCTCGTACCCCGCGGCCTCGAACGCCATGACGGGGAACTTGTCGTCGGCGACCTTGGTCTCCTGCAGGGCCACCGCGTCGACGTCCGCGGTGACGAGCCACTCGACCACCCGTTCCAGGCGCGAGCGGAGGGAGTTGACGTTCCACGTGGCCAGCCGCACGGTCCCGACCCTAGGCCACGGCGCTAGCGTGGCCACCCGTGAGCAGACCGACAGCGCTCGTCACCGGGCCCACGGCGGGCATCGGGTACTCCTTCGCCCGCGCCCTGGCCGCGCGCGGGCACGACCTCGTGCTCGTGTCGCGCGACGAGGACCGGCTCGCCGTCGTCGCGGCCGAGCTCGGGGCCCGCTACACCGTCGACGTCGAGGTGCTGCCGGCGGACCTGTCCGACCGCGCCCAGGTCGACCGGGTCGCGCAGCGGCTGCGCGACGACGACCGCCCGGTGGACCTGCTCGTCAACAACGCCGGCTTCGGCCTCGCCGCCCCGTTCGTCGGCGGCGACCTGGACGGCGAGCTGCGCCAGCTCGACGTCATGGGCACCGCGGTCCTCGTCCTGTGCCACGCGGCCGTGCCCGGCATGGTCGCCCGCGGCCGCGGCGCCGTGGTCAACGTCAGCTCGGTCGCCGGGTTCGGGCCGATGGGCACGTACTCCGCGGTCAAGGCCTGGTGCACGTCGTTCACCGAGAGCCTGTCCGCGGTGCTGGCCGGCACGGGCGTCACCGCCACCGCGCTGTGCCCCGGCTTCGTCCGCACCGAGTTCCACTCCCGGGCGGGCATGGACGTCGGCCGGCGGGCCTCGGGCTGGTGGCTGGACCCCGACGACCTCGTCGAGGACTGCCTGCGCGACGTCCGCCGCGGCCGGGCCGTGAGCGTCCCCAGCCGCCGGTACCGCGCCCTCGTCGTCCTGCTCGGCCTGCTGCCCGCCGGCACCTACCGCGCCCGCCTGCTCCGCTCCGGCCGCCGCCGGACCGGCACCTCCCGAGGAGACTGATGACCGACAGCACGAGCCCCGACGGCGCCTCCGACGTGCCCGCCCCGACCGACGCCCGCGTCCGGCTGGCGGCGCTGGTCGCCGAGCGGGCCGTCGTCCACGGCGAGGTGACGCTGGCCTCGGGCGCGACCGCCGACTACTACGTCGACCTGCGCCGGGTCACCCTCGACGCCGAGGTCGCCCCCCTGGTCGGCGAGGTCATGCTCGACCTCGTCGCGGACCTCGACGTCGACGCGGTCGGCGGGCTCACCCTCGGCGCCGACCCGGTCGCCACGGCCATGCTCCACACCGCCGCCGCGCGGGGACGTCGGCTCGACGCGTTCGTCGTCCGCAAGGCCGGCAAGGCGCACGGCCTCCAGCGGCGCATCGAGGGCCCGGACGTCGCGGGCCGGCGCGTGCTCGCCGTCGAGGACACCTCGACGACCGGCGGCTCGGTGCTCACGGCCGTCGAGGCGCTGCGCGAGGCGGGCGCCGAGGTCGTCGCGGTCGCCGTCATCGTCGACCGGGGGACCGTCGCGCAGGAGAAGGTGCGCGAGGCGGGGCTGGAGTACCGGTACGCGCTCGGCCTGGCGGACCTGGGGCTGGGCTGAGCGCCCCCGCCCCCGCCCCCGGGCCGACGGGCCCTCCGGCGTCGGTCTCTGACGAGTCCCCCGCCACCGACGGTGCGCTGCCGGCGGCGGACCGGCCGCACGGCGAGGAGACCCCGTCGGCGGAGGACGACCGGCGCAACGTCGAGGACCGCTACCGGGGCTGGAGCGTCGAGGCGATCGCCGCCGACGTCGCGGCCCGGTCGCACCCGTTCCACGTCGCGGTGGAGAACCTCGTCCACGACTTCAACATCGGCTCCATCGTCCGCTCCGCCAACGCCTTCGGGGCCCGCACGGTGCACGTGGTGGGTCGTCGTCGCTGGAACCGTCGCGGCGCGATGGTCACCGACCGCTACCTCGACGTCCGGCACCAGCCCGACGCCGAGGCGCTGCACCGCTGGGCGGCGGCGGAGGGCCTCGCCGTCGTCGGGGTCGACAACGTCGCGGGCGCGCTGCCCCTGGAGACCGTCGAGCTGCCCGAGCGCTGCGTGCTGCTGTTCGGCGCCGAGGGGCCCGGGCTGTCCGAGGCGGCGCTGGCCGGCTGCGACGTCGTCGTCGGCATCAGCCAGTTCGGGTCGACCCGGTCGGTGAACGTCGGCGCCGCGGCCGCCGTCGTCATGCACGCCTGGGTCCGCCGGTGGGTGTTCGGCCAGCAGGTCGTCCCGGGCTGACCCCGGCGCCGTCAGGCCGTGCGGACGACGAAGACCCCGTCGACGAGCTCGCCCTCGACCGCCACCGGCGCGTCGGACCAGGTGACGTCGCCCTGCGTCGTGGTCGTCGCGCCGGCGGGGGGCTGTGCCGGCTCGAGCGGGACGGAGGTGCCGCCGCACTGCGGGGGTGAGGACTCGGCGAGCGCCTCGCACAGCCGGACGTCACCGCCGACGGCCACGAGGTAGCCGCTCATTAGGAACGGTCCCTGCACCCCGCCGGCCACCGCCTCGCCCACCGGGACCGACCCGTCCGCCCCGGACTCCACGCCGCCCGTGCCGGTGGCACCGGGGGTGTCGTCACAGCCGACCGACCCCTCCAGGCAGGCCGCCGCCGCATCCCCGGTGGCGCCGGCGGCAGCGGTAGCCCCCGCTCCGGTCGCAGGGCCGTCCCCGGCGTCGCCGCCGCAGCCGGAGAGCGCCAGGGCGAGCAGCAGGAGCGGGGCCGCGGTCCGGTGCGGGCGGTGCCGGGTCGGTGTCATGGCACTGGGACGCGCCCGGCCCCCGCCTGGTTCCTCGTGGCGGGCACCCCTGCTGCCGGTCGCGCCCACCGGGCCCTGGCCTGGCGGACCTCCAGCACGACGACGGCGATGCTGTGGGGGACGGTGAGCGCCCAGATGACGGCGAGCAGGCCGCCCAGGAGCGTCGTCCCGGTGACGGCGAGGACCCCTGCCCCGACGAGGACACCGACCGTCGCGGGCACCCCGGCGGCCGCCGAGGTGACGACCTCCCGCAGCGGGCGGCCGGCGTGGCGCGGCGCGGGCCGCCCGCCGGGGCCGCGCAGCAGCTG
>NZ_JBBEOI010000279.1 GCF_037860755.1 Aquipuribacter hungaricus
CCCGGGGCCTGGCCCGCGGTGCGGCAGCGGCCACTGCCGGCGCGACCGCCCTCGCACTGCCCGCCGGGTCCCCGGCCACCTCCTCGCCGGCCGCGCCGCGCACCCGGATGCGGGTGCTCGAACGGCCCCGCACCGCCGGTCGCCGGGTCGGCTTCGCCGTCAGCTGCACCGCCGTGCTGACCGCGCTCATGCTCGGCCTGCTGCTGCTCAACGTCGCCATCTCCGGCAACGCGTTCACGGTCGCGGAGCTGCAGTCCCAGCGGGGCGTGCTGGTGGACCAGCAGCAGGCTCTGGAGCAGCAGCTGCTGCTCGAGGGCGCCCCCTCGTCGCTGGCCGCGAGGGCCCGCGCGCTCGGCATGGTGCCCGCCCCGCAGGTGCTCGTCCTGGCGCCCGACGGCACCGGCGCGCCTCCCGTGGCACCTGCTCCCTGACCCTAGATTTCCTGACCGGACCCGCACGGCGGGTGCACGCAGCAGCACGGAGGGACACGGATGACGACGCGGACCACGGCCCGCCCCCCCGCCTCCTCCGGCGCCGACCGGTCGCCGCGGCGCTCCGCGGACCGGCCTGCCGCCCCCCGGGCGGGCACCGGCGGTCCCGGTGACGGGTCCGGCAGGGGAGACGGTGCGACACGCCTGCGCCGGGGTCCCCGCACCGGCCGCACCCCGGTGCGGCTGCGCCTGGCCCTCGTCGTCGTCTGCGTCGTGTGCAGCCTCTACGCCGGCAAGCTCTTCCAGATCCAGGCGCTCGAGGGCTCGGCCCTGGCGCAGCAGGCCCTGGACCAGCGCCTGCGCTCCTCGCCGCTGCTCGCCCACCGCGGCGACGTCCTCGACCGGGAGGGCCAGGTCCTCGCCTCGACCGTCGAGCTGCGCCACGTCACGGTCGACCAGACGCTCGTGGCCACGTACGTCGACCCCGACGACCCCCGCCGGGCCGGGCCCCGCGCGGCCGCGGCCAGGCTCGCCCCCGTCCTGGGGGTCGACGCGCGCACCCTCACCGAGAGCCTCGACGGCGACAAGCGCTTCGCCTACCTCGTCAAGGACATCCAGCCCGAGGTGTGGCGCGAGGTCGCGGCGCTGCGCATCGTCGGCATCTTCAGCGAGCAGGCGAGCCGGCGCACCTACCCCGCCGGCCCCGTGGCGGGCGGCGTCATGGGCTTCGTCGGCGAGGAGGGCCACGGCCTGTCCGGGCTGGAGATGAGCCTGGACACCCAGCTGTCCGGCGAGGACGGCTACCTGCGCTACGAGGTCAGCGGCGAGAGCCGGTCGGCCCGCCCGATCCCCGGCGGCGCCACCGAGGAGAAGGAGCCCGTCGACGGCGACGACGTCGTCCTCAGCCTCGACCGCGACCTGCAGTGGATGGCCGAGGACGCGCTCACCGAGGCCGTCCGGGCCTCCGGTGCGGAGTCCGCGACCGCGATCGCCATGCGGGTGGACACCGGCGAGCTGCTCGTCATGGCCAACGCGCCGGGCTTCGACCCGAACGACCCCGGTGCCGCCGCCGCCGAGGACCGTGGCAACCGGGCGGTCGGCGAGATCTTCGAGCCGGGCTCGACGTCCAAGGTCATCACCGTCGCCGCCGCGCTCGAGGAGGGCGTCGTGGCGCCCACCACCCCCTTCGAGGTCGCCGACACCATCGTCCGCGGCGGCTCCCGGTTCAAGGACTCCCACCCGCACGCGGTGGAGCACCTCACCGTCGCCGGCGTCATGGCCGAGTCCAGCAACGTCGGGACCATCCTCACCGGCGAGGCGCTGAGCAACGAGAAGCTCCACGCCTGGTTCGGCGCGTTCGGCTACGGCGAGCCCACCGGCCTCGGCCTGCCCGGGGAGTCCCCGGGCCTGCTCGCGGACCCGGCCACGTGGTCGGGCTCCCAGCGCTACACCGTGATGTTCGGCCAGGGCGTCAGCGTCAACGCCGTCCAGATCGCCTCGGTGTTCCAGACCATCGCCAACGGCGGGGTCCGGGTCGAGCCCTCCGTCGTCGTGGGCACCCGGGACGGCGACGGCACCCTCACGCCCCGCCCGACCGGCGAGGCCGAGCAGGTCCTGTCGCCGGAGACCGCCGCGGCCGTCAGCAGCATGCTCGAGTCCGCCGTGACCGGCGAGAACGGCACCGGCGAGAACGCCGTCGTGCCCGGCTACCGGGTGGCGGGCAAGACCGGCACGGCCCAGCGGTACACCGAGGAGTGCGGCGGCTACTGCGGCTACACCGCGAGCTTCATCGGCTACGCGCCGGCCGAGGCGCCCGAGATCGTCGTCGCCGTCATGGTGCAGGACCCCAAGTCCGGGATCTTCGGCGGCAGCACCGCCGCGCCGGTGTTCCAGAAGATCATGAGCACCGCGCTCGCCGCCGAGGGCGTCCCCGCCTCCACCGGCGTCCACGCGCCGTACCCCCTGTTCTGGTGACCCGTGCAGCAGCTGCAGGACGGCCCCGCCACCGCCCCGAGGGGTAGCCTCCGGGCCGTGCCGACGCCACCCCCGACGGTCCGCGAGCTCGCGGAGCGCCACTCCCTCCGGCTGCGGTCGACCGCTCCCCAGGGCCCCGGGACGGGCCCGGACCAGGACCCGGCCACCGGGCCGACGGGCGCGGACCAGCACGTCGTCGGCGTCTCCCTCGACTCCCGCCGCGCGGGCCCGGGACAGCTGTGGGCGGCCCTGCCCGGCAGCACCACCCACGGCGCGCGCCACGCCCGACAGGCGCTGGACGCGGGCGCCGTCGCGGTCCTCACCGACCCCGAGGGCGCCCGCCTGGTCGCCGGGGAGGCGGGGGAGCGGGGCACCTGCCTGCTCGTCACCGACGACCCGCGCTCGAGCCTCGGCCCGGTGGCCGCCGACGTGCACGGCCACCCCTCGGAGCAGCTGGCGCTGGTCGGGGTCACCGGCACCAACGGCAAGACCACGGTCTCCACCCTCGTCGACGAGCTGCTCCGCTCGCTCGGCGCGACCACCGGGCTCATCGGCACCATCCGGGCGCGGGTCGGCGCCACCGAGCTGGCCAGCAGCTTCACCACGCCCGAGGCGCCCGACCTGCAGGCCCTGCTGCGGCAGATGGTCGACGCGGGCTGCACGGTGGCCACCACCGAGGTGTCGAGCCACGCCCTGGCGCAGCGGCGCGTCGACGGCACCCGGTTCGCCCTGGCCGTGTGGACGAACCTGTCCCGCGACCACCTGGACTTCCACGGCACCCTCGCCGCGTACTTCTCGGCCAAGCTCCGCCTGTTCACCGGCGGCTTCGCCCCGCGCGCGGTGGTCGCGGTGGACGACGCCTGGGGCCACGAGGTCGCCGCCCTGGCCCGCGAGCGCGGGATGCGCGTGCTCACGGTCGGCACCGTCACCGGCCCCGCCGGGCGGCGCGGCACCGCCCCCGACGTCGGGGTCCGTGCGGTCGCGACCACGGCTGCCGGCGCGCAGACCGTCGAGCTCGACGGCCCCTTCGGCGACGGCGGCGCACGGACCACCCTCACCGTGACGACCGGCATGCCCGGGCCGTTCAACGCCGTCAACGTCGCGCTCGCGCTCACGTCGGTCCACCTGCTGCTGGAGGACGCCCCCGGCGGGGCGGCGCTCGACCTCGGCCGGCGCGTGCCCGCCACCGAGCTCGCCGCGGCCGTCGGCGCCGTGCCGGGCGTGCCCGGGCGGATGGAGCGCGTCGTGCTCCCCGGCGAGGACGGCTGCCCGCTCGTCGTCGTCGACTACGCCCACACCCCGGACGCCGTCGCCGGGGCCGTGGCCGCGCTGCGAGGGGCCACGCCGGGCCGGCTCGTCGTCGTCCTCGGGGCCGGTGGCGACCGCGACCAGGGCAAGCGGGCCGGCATGGGCCGGGCCGCCTCGGGCGCCGACCTCGTCGTCGTCACCGACGACAACCCCCGCACCGAGGACCCGGCGGTGGTCCGCGCGGCCGTGCTCGCCGGGGTCACCGTCGAGGCGGTCGAGGTCGGGGACCGCGCCGAGGCCGTCCGGGTCGCCCTGTCCCGCTGCACCGGGCCGTCGGACACCGTCCTGCTCGCCGGCAAGGGGCACGAGACCGGGCAGAGCGCCGGCGGGTCGGTCGCCCCCTTCGACGACCGCGACGTCGCCCGGCAGGCCCTGGCCGCCTGGCTGCGGCACCGCGCGGGGGAGCAGGCGTGATCGCCCCCGACGCCGCCGGCCTGGCAGACCTCGTCGGCGGCCGGCTGGTGCCGGCGGCGGGCGGGACCGCGCCCGCCCCGCTCACCGGGGTGGCCACGGTCGACTCCCGCACCGTGCAGCCCGGCGACCTGTTCGTCGCGCTGCCCGGCGAGCACGCCGACGGCCTCGACTTCGCC
>NZ_JBBEOI010000280.1 GCF_037860755.1 Aquipuribacter hungaricus
CGCCGCCGGGACCCGCGCTGCCGCCCCCGCCGGTGCTCCCGCCGGTGCCCCCGCCGCCGGGCAGGCGCCCGCCGCCTCCGCCGGCACCATGAGCTGCGGCGGTGTCTCCGTGGACGTCCCGACCGACCGGGTCGCCACCGTCCTCGCCTTCGCCTGCTCCCAGCTGGGCAAGCCCTACGTCTGGGGCGCCTCCGGGCCGAACGCCTACGACTGCTCCGGCTTCACCATGGCCTCCTGGGCCAAGGCCGGCGTCTCCCTGCCGCACTCCTCGCGCTCGCAGGCCGGGGTCGGCACGCGGGTCTCCGAGGGCGACCTGCGCGCCGGGGACCTCGTCTTCAGCTTCTCCCCCATCAGCCACGTCGGCATCTACCTGGGCGGCGGCAAGATGATCGCCGCCCCGTCCGCCGGCGACGTCGTCAAGATCCAGTCGCTGCAGTACCTGCCCTACACCGCAGGTACCCGGCTCTGAGGCCCACCCGCCGCCCCAGACCCGCAGCCCCGAGACCGAGGAGCACGTCCGTGCGCACCCGCCTGCCCCGCCGCCTGTCGCTCGTGGCCACCGGCGTCGTCGCCGTCGCCATGCTGGCCCCCACCGCCCAGGCGACGACGCCCCCTGACGTCGAGGGCGCCCGCCAGCAGGTCGCCCAGCTCGGCGCCGAGGTCGAGGCCGCCTCCGCGGAGTACCGCGACGTCGAGGCCCGCCTGGCCGCCCAGCAGAACCAGGTCGCCGCGGCACAGGCCCGCTCCGCCAGCCAGGCCACGCTCGTCGCCTCGCTCGAGCAGCAGGTCGTCGCCCTCGCCGTCCAGACCTACAAGAGCGGCGGCGTCGACCCGCAGCTGTCCCTGCTCGCCAGCGGCGGCACCGCCCTGTCGGACTCCACGACGCTGCTCGGCATGGTCGCCGAGCGCCGCGCGGTGACCCTCGGCGACGTCCGCGACGCGCAGGCCGAGCTGGACCGGCTCCGCGACGCCGAGACGGCCGAGCTCCAGGCCGTCCAGGCGCTCCAGGCCGACCTCACGCAGAAGCGCACCGAGATCGAGGCCCGCCTCGCCGGTGCCCAGGACGTCCTCGCGGTCGCCGAGGCCGAGGCCCAGCGCCAGGCCGCGCTGGAGGAGGCCCGCAAGGCCGCCGAGGCGTCCCGCAGCAGCACGGGCGCGGCCGCTGCCGGCACCGCCACGGAGGAGGGTCCGGTCGCGGCCCCCCCGGGCAGCGACGGCATCCTCGTCACCCCGACCCCCGGCCGGCAGTCCGCCTACGGCTGGCGCATCCACCCCGTCTACGGGGTGCGGAAGTTCCACCGCGGCATGGACATCAGCGTCGGCTGCGGCACCCCGGTCATCGCCGCGGCCGACGGTGTCGTCCAGTCGGCCAAGTGGGACGGCAGCTACGGCAACATCATCGTCGTGCGCCACGGCCCCTCGCCGGTCGGCGACCTCAGCACGGCCTACGCCCACCTGTCGGAGTACGCCGTCACCAGCGGCCCCGTCACGCAGGGCCAGGTCATCGGCTACGTCGGCACGACCGGCCTGTCGACCGGCTGCCACCTGCACTTCGAGGTGCGCATCGACGGCCAGGACGTCGACCCCGCCGGCTTCATCTGATCCCTGGGTCCGCCGGGGGACGCCCCGGCGGGTCGGGCAGCGCTACGGGTCGAGCAGCGCTACGGGTCGAGCAGCGCTGCGGGAACCAGCCCTCCGGCGGTGATGCTGCGGACGTGGACACCCTCCGGGGACGCCCGCACCACGTGCGCGGCCCCCGCGCCGCGGACCGACAGGGCCGCACCGGCCACCCGCAGGGCGGTCCCCTCGTCGAGGGCCACCCCGCCGCCGACCGCGCCGGAGCCGACCGCGGCGACGAGCCGGGCGAGCGTCCCCCACTGCGCGGCGTGGACGTCGAGCGCGAACGGCACCAGCCCCAGGCCGTCGACGACGGACAGCCCGTCGAGGTCCTCGGCGGCGTCCTCGGGGCACACGGCCCGCCCGTCCAGCCGCCAGCCGCCGACGAGCGCACGGCCCGCCGCGACCGCCGCGCCGGCCGAGAAGCCGAGGTAGGGCCGCCCGCGGCACCACGCCCGCAGCCGGTCCGCGACCGGCGCCAGCGCGGCGGCGTACGCGGGCGTCAGCCCCCCGGAGACGAGCAGGGCGTCGGCGCCCCCGAGCGCGGCCACGTCCAGGACGCCGCCCTCGGGCACGAGCACCGGCCGGACCCGGCAGTCCCCGCTGCGACCGAGCACGTCGCGCCACCGCTCGGCGCGCCCGGCGCCGTCGCCCTCGTCGAGGACGACGCAGGCCACCGTCGCGCCGGGGCCGGCCTCGGCGAGGAACGGGCCGTAGACCTCGTCCCGGGCCTCCTCGTCCCAGCCGCCGCCCACCAGGTGCACCGCCGCCTCCGCCACCCGGGTATCCTCGTGCGTCCGCCGGCGGGGGTCCAGGGTGCGCGACCATGGGCCGGTGAGCCCCCGCGCGCGTGCCGACCGGCCCTTCGACCTGCTCGTCGTCGGGGCGGGGGCGACCGGCCTCGGTGCCGCCCGGGCCGCCCGCCCGGGCAGCCGCCGCGTCGGCATGGTGGAGACGGCGCGCACCGGCGGCGACTGCACGCACTACGGCTGCGTCCCCAGCAAGACCCTGCTCGACGTCGCCCACCGGGTCTCCCGCGCCCGGGACGGTCGCCGCTTCGGGGTGGGCGAGGTCGGCCCGGTCGACTTCCCGGCCGTCATGGCGCACGTGCGCTCGGTCGTCGCCGAGGTGGAGCACGACGAGTCGCCGGAGCAGCTCGCCTCGGAGGGGATCGACCTGCTCCACGGCTGGGCGCGCTTCACCGGGGTGCAGGCCGACGGGCTCCTCGCGCTGGACGTCTCCGGCACGCCCGTCACCGCCCGCCGCGTCGTGCTGGCCGTCGGTGCGCACGCCGCGCTGCCGCCCGTGCCGGGGCTCGCCGAGGCGGACCCGCTCACCAACCGCACCGTGTTCGGGCTCGTCGAGCAGCCCCGCCACCTGCTCGTCATGGGCGGCGGCCCGATCGGCGTGGAGCTGGCGCAGGCGTTCCGGGGGCTCGGCAGCGACGTCACCCTCGTCGAGGGGGCCGCGCGCCTGCTCGGCAGGGAGGAGCCCGAGGCGTCCGCCGTCGTCACGGCCGTGCTGCGCCGGCAGGGGGTGGACGTCCGCACGTCGACGAGCGTCACCTCCGTCGCCACCACGGCCGACGGGCCGGTCCTCACGCTGTCCGACGGCACCTCCGTCACCGGCTCGCACCTGCTCGTCGCCGCCGGGCGCCGTCCCGCGACGTCGGGCCTGGGCCTGGACGCCGTCGGCGTGGAGACCGACCGGGCGGGCCGCGTGGTCACCGACGCCTACCTGCGCACCACCGCCGCCGGGGTGCTCGCGGCCGGGGACTGCACGAGCCCGCTGCAGCTGACCCACGTCGGGGACGCGCAGGGCCGGCTGGCCGCCGCGAACGCCTTCGCCCGCTCGGTCCGGCTGCCCGGCGTCCTGGGCGGCCTCGTGCCGTGGGACGACCGGGTCGTGCCGTGGGTGACGTTCACCGACCCCGAGGTCGGCCGGGTCGGCCTGACGGAGGCCGAGGCCCACGAGCGGTGGGGGCGGCGGGCCCGGGTCGCGGTGGTGACCATGGCGGAGACCGACCGCTCGCGCACCAGCTCCGACACCGACGGCTACGTCAAGCTCGTCGTCGCCCCGGGCCGCCTGGGCGGGCCCGCCGTCCTCGACCGCGTCGTCGGGCTCACCGCGGTGTGCCCCCACGGCGGGGAGCTCGCCGGGACCGGCGCCCTGGCCGTGCGCACGGGGATGCTGGCGGCCCGGCTCGCGCAGACGGTCGCGCCGTACCCGACGTACTCGCTGGCCCTGCGGGTGGCCGCGGCCCGGCTGTTCGGCAGCTACGGCGGGCAGACCTGGCGCCCCGCCCGCCCGGACGAGGACGCCGACGGGGACTGACGCACCGCGGCCCGGGGTGCCCAGGTCCCGGGGGACCGGGGGCACGGGGCGGCAGGGCGGAGGCACCGGGTCCCGGCGCGCCCGGACCGGCTCAGGCTCGGGCGTGCCCGTGCCGATGCACCCCGCATGGTGACCGCGACCGGCACGGCGACGACGCTCCGCCCCTCGCCCGACGCCGACGGGCGCCTCGTCGTCCGCGGCACCGACGGACGCCGCCTGGGCTGGTACGACCTGCGCACCGGGGCCACCCGCCTGCTGGACCCCGCCCCCGGCGCGGCCGCCGAGGTGCAGGCCGCCGTCGACTCCTGGGTCGCCGCCACCAGCGCGCTGCGCCGCCCGGTCGCCTCCTTCG
>NZ_JBBEOI010000281.1 GCF_037860755.1 Aquipuribacter hungaricus
CGGCCGGCGCCGGCCACCCGGCCGGCCAGGGCACGCGGCCCTGCCGGGGGCTGCGGGCCGGTCACGACGTGCCTGTCACGGCGGCCGCGGCCCGGTCGGCCTCGACCATCTCCCCCACGATCTCCTCGAACGTCACCGACGGCTCCCAGCCCAGCACCCGGCGGGCATGCGAGGCGTCCCCCACGAGCGCGACGCTGTCGACCGGGCGGTAGAACCGCGGGTCGACGACGACGTGGTCCTCCCAGGCGGGCACGCCCGCGGCGGCGAAGGCCGTCGCGACGAGCTCGCGGACGGTGCGCCCCTGGCCGGTGGCCACGACGAAGTCGTCGGGGGCGTCGGCCTGCGCCATGAGCCGGAGCGCGCGCACGTAGTCCGGGGCCCAGCCCCAGTCCCGGACCGCGTCGAGGTTGCCGAGCCGGAGCTCCTGCTGGGCGCCGCGGGCCACGTCCACCGCGCCGCGCGTGATCTTGCGGGTGACGAAGGCGTCCGGCCGCCGGGGCGACTCGTGGTTGTAGAGCAGCGCCACCGACACGAAGAGCCCCGTGGCGCGGTAGACCCGCGCCAGGTGCCAGGCGTAGGCCTTCGCGGCGCCGTAGGGCGAGCCCGGCCGCACCGGCGTGGCCTCGTCCTGCGGGCTCACGTCCCCGCCGCCGAACACCTCGGCGCTGGAGGCGACGACCACCCGGGGCGGGGTCTCCTGGGCGGCGACGGCGCCGAGCAGGCGGGCCACCGCCGCCCCGGTGACGTCGGCGGCCAGCGCCGGCTCGTCCCACGAGCGGGCGACCGAGGACAGCCCGGCGAGGTGGAAGACGACGTCGGGGCGCGCGCGCCCGAGCAGGGCCGGGAACAGGTCCGGGTCGGACAGGTCCCCGACCTCGACGTCGACCCCGGCCGTGACGACCTCGTCGGCGTCGCGCACCAGGCCGGTCACCTGCCACCCCTCGCCGAGCAGCTGCTCGGCGAGGTAGCCGCCGTCCTGGCCCGTGACGCCGGTGACGAGCGCGCGCCGTCCCTCTGGCACCGTCGTGCCGCTCAGGAGGACAGCTTGCGCTGCTCCGCGAGGTCGTTGTCGACCATCATCCGGACCAGCTCCTCGAACCCGACCTTGGGCGTCCAGCCCAGCGCCTCCTTGGCCTTGGCCGGGTCGCCGATGAGCAGGTCGACCTCGGCCGGGCGGAAGAAGCGGGGGTCCTGGACGACCTTGTCCGACCAGTCCTCGATGCCGACGTGGGCAAAGGCGACGTCGAGCAGCTCGCGGATGGAGTGCGTCTCGCCCGTGGCGACGACGTAGTCGTCGGCCTCGTCCTGCTGGAGCATCCGCCACATCGCGTCGACGTAGTCCCCGGCGAAGCCCCAGTCGCGGCGCGCGTCGAGGTTGCCGAGCGTGATGACGTCCTGGGTGCCGAGCGCGATCCGGGACACCGCCTGCGTCACCTTGCGGGTGACGAACTCCGGCCCGCGGCGCGGCGACTCGTGGTTGAACAGGATCCCGCTGGAGGCGTGCATCCCGTAGGACTCGCGGTAGTTGATGGTCATGTAGTGGCCGTAGACCTTGGCCACGCCGTACGGGGAGCGCGGCCACAGCAGCGTGGTCTCGCGCTGCGGGACCTCCTGCACGCGGCCGAACATCTCCGAGCTGGACGCCTGGTAGAAGCGCACCTTGGCGGGGTCGTCGCCGGAGTACAGGCGGACGGCCTCGAGCATGTTGAGCACGCCCTTGGCGGTGACCTCGGTCGTCAGGTGGGCGTTCTCCCAGGAGTACGCCACGAAGGAGATCGCGCCGAGGTTGTAGACCTCGTCCGGGCGCGAGCTCGCCATCGCCCGCATGAGGCTGGAGAGGTCGGTGAGGTCCCCGGTGAGGATCTTCACGTCGGGGACGGTGCTCTCGACGAGCGCCACCTTGGGGTTGTTCTGGCCGCGGACGAGGCCGTAGACCTCGTAGCCCTTGGAGAGCAGCAGCTCGGCCAGGTACAGGCCGTCCTGGCCCGTGATCCCTGTGATCAGTGCGCGCGTCATGTCCATCCTCGGTCTGGCGGTCGTCGGAGCGGCCTCACAATAGCCATGACACGACAGGGGGGGTCCATGCGACTTGCCGTCGACGCCACGCCCCTGCTGGGCCGTCCGTCGGGCATCGGCCGCTACACGAGGAGCCTGCTGGAGGCGCTCGCGCTGCTGCCGGGGGCGCCGGAGCCGGTGCTCACGCTGTTCAGCCTGCGCGCGCAGGTGCCCGACCCGCCCGACCGCACCTCCCCCGCGCCGCGGCGCCTGCCCGCCCGGCTGCTGCACCCGGCGTGGTCCCGCACCCCGTGGCCGCCGGTGGAGTGGCTGACCGGCCCGGTGGACGTGTTCCACGCGACCAACTTCGTGCTGCCGCCGACCCGCCGCGCCGCCGGCGTGGTCACCGTGCACGACCTGAGCTTCGTCCACCACGCCACCACCGTGGACAGCGCCGTCACCGCCTACCGCCGCCTGGTCCCGCGCTCGCTGGAGCGGGCCGACGCCGTCGTCACCGTCACCCACGCCATGAAGGCGGAGATCTGCGCGGAGTACGGCGTGGCGCCCGACAGCGTCACCGTCGCCCACCTCGGGGTCGACCCGGGCTGGGCCCTGGCCTCGCCGCCCCCCGCCGCCGGCACGCCCGGCGGGACCCGGCCCGAGGGGCTGCCCGAGCGGTACGTCCTGTTCACCGGCAACCTCGAGCCGCGCAAGAACCTCGCCACCCTGGTCCGCGCCCACGCCCGGGCCCGCGCCCAGCAGCCGGACGTGCCGCCGCTGGTGCTCGTCGGGCCGCCCGGCTGGGGCGACGTCTGGGGCGACGCGGCACCCCCCGGCCCGCCGGACGTCGTGCAGCTGGGCTACCTGCCGGAGCCGGTGCTGCGCTCGGTCGTCGCGGGCGCGTCGGCGCTGGTCATGCCCTCGGTGTACGAGGGGTTCGGGCTGCCCGTGCTGGAGGCGATGGCCTGCCGGACGCCCGTGCTGGCCAGCGACGTCGCCGCCCTGGCCGAGGTGGCCGGCGGCCACGCCCGCCTCGTCCCGCCCATGGACGAGGACGCCTGGGCGCAGGCCCTCGTGGACCTGCCGGACCCCTCGCCGGAGCGCCTCGACGCGGCGCGGGAGCACGCGCTGTCCTTCACCTGGGAGGCCACGGCGCGCACCCACCTGGAGGTGTTCAGGTCCGCGGCCGCCCGCCGGGGCACCCATAGGATGCCGGGGTGAGTGACCTGTCGTTCGTCTCGTACTCCCAGAACGGCGAGGACGTCGTCCTCTGGCGGGCGCTGTCCGGTGTCGCCGGCGGCCGCTACGTCGAGGTGGGGGGCAACGACCCGACGGTCGACTCCGTCTCCCGCGCGTTCTACGAGCGCGGCTGGTCCGGCGTGGTGCTCGAGCCCGTCGCGGAGTTCGCCGCCCGCTTCCGCGAGGAGCGCCCGCGCGACACGGTCCTGGAGGCCGCCGCCGGCTCCGGCTCCGGCGAGACCACGCTGCACGTCATCGCCGGCACGGGGCTGTCCAGCACCGACCCCGAGGTCGCGGCCAGCCAGCGCGCCCGCGGGTGGCAGACCGTGGAGACGGTCGTGCAGCAGGTCCGCCTGGACGACGTGCTCGCCGAGCACGTCGGGGAGGGCGAGGACGTGCACTTCCTGCTCGTCGACGTCGAGGGCGCCGAGCGCGAGGTCCTGGGCTCGCTCGACCTGCACCGCTGGCGCCCGTGGGTGCTCGTCGTCGAGGCCACCGCCCCGTCCACCGACTCCCCCACGCACGAGGCGTGGGAGCACCTGGTCCTCTCCGCGGGCTACCGCCTCGTCCTGTTCGACGGGCTGTCCCGGTTCTACGTCGCCGACGAGCACGCCGACCTCGCGCCGCGGCTGTCCTACCCGGCCTCGCCGGCGGACGGCGCGATCATCCGCCGCGACCAGGTGACCGCCGAGCGGATCGCCAGGCTCGAGGAGGACCTGCGCACGACCGAGCGCGACCTGGTCCGCTGGCGCGGCGTGGCCCTCAACGGCTGGGCCGGCGTGCAGGGTCACACCGGCACGACGAGCGGCATCGAGGCCGCCGAGCTGCGCGCGGAGATGCAGCGGCTCCAGGCGACGCTGTCCTGGCGGGTCACCGCGCCGCTGCGCCAGGTCCGCCGCCTGCAGACCGGTCTGGCGCGTCGCCGGTGACGGCCACGACCACCGCCGGCACCTCGGGGACCGCGGGGACCGCCGAGACCGCGGGTAGCGCCTCCCCCGCCGCGCGCCCGCGCACCGAGGCCGAGGCCCGGCGCGACGGGCACGTCGCCGCCGCGGCGTACG
>NZ_JBBEOI010000282.1 GCF_037860755.1 Aquipuribacter hungaricus
AGCGTGGCCGCGGCGGTCCCGTCGAGGCCGGGCTGGACGAGGAGCAGCCGCGGCGCGGCCGAGCGGGGCACGGCGGCCAGCCGCTCGGGCGGGTCCCCCGCGGGCAGGCCGACGTGGACCAGCCCGGCCCGGGAGCAGGCGAGCGCGGCCACCGCCTGCTCCAGGCCGTTGCGGGCCAGCACCGCCACCCGCTCGCCCGGGGCGACCTGCGCGAGCAGCCGGGTGGCGGCCTCCTCCACGAGGTCTCGCAGCCCGGCATGGGTCACCTCGGCGCCCAGGACGGGGTCGACCAGGGCCGGGCGGCCGCCGTGCCGTGCCGCGCTGTCGGCGAGCAGCCGGGCGAACGGGCGCAGCGGCACGTCGGGCACGTCCACGGGCGCGTTCCCGGACGCGGTCCCGCTCGCGGGCGCGTTCACCGGCCCGTGCCCGTGCGGACCGCCCGCAGCCGGCGCAGCGGGTACCGCAGCAGGAAGTCCGGCTCGCGGGAGCGGTCGGTGAGCCAGCCGCGTGCGGGCTCGGGGCCCGGGCCCCCGTCGCGGACGTAGAACGAGCCGACGACGAGGTCGACGTCCTCCGGCGGCACGTGCCGGTCGAAGACGGCGACCTCGTCGTCCTCCAGCGTGAACCCCGCCCGGTCGAGCTCCTGCGCGACGACGGCGGGCGGGAGCGGCTGGCGGTAGCCGTGCCCGTCCTCGCCGAGCAGCCGCAGCAGCGTGCCGTAGCCGGTGCCGGCCGCGTCCTCCCGGGTCGGGACCATGGCGTGCAGCCGCCCGCCGTCCGGGAGCAGGGCCGCGGCGCGGCGCAGGAAGGCCTCGAGCGGCAGCAGCATGAGGGCCATCGCCACGGTGACCGCGGCGGGCCGACCGGCGCCACGGTCGAGGGTCCCGGCCCCGCTGTCGGCCGGGGGCCGCGCCGTCAGGGCGGAGGTCATCGCGTCGCCCCGCACCACGCGCGCGCCCGGCCGGCGCAGGGCGGCCTGCGCGAGCTCCGCCCGGGACAGGTCGACGCCGGTGTACCGGTCGTGGCCCACGACGTCGGCGACCGGGGCGCTGCCGCAGCACACGTCGAGGACCGGGCCCGTCGCCGGCAGGCCCTCGGCGAGCCACGCGTAGGGCTGCAGGCCGCGGGGCCCGCGCATCGGCAGCAGCAGGTCCTCGGTCACCGCCGGGTGGGCCGCGTGGTACGCCTCGAGGAAGGCCGACCAACCCGGCGCCCCCACGGGGGGCACGCTCACGCGGTGAGCACCGCGTCGAGGACCTCGGCCCGCAGCCGGGCGAACGCCGGGTCCCCCAGGGTGTGCCGACCGCGCGCGGCCCCGAACGGCAGCACGCGCTCGGAGACGATGCGGGCTGGCCGGGCGCTGATGAGGCCGAGCCGGTCGCCCAGCAGGAGCGCCTCCTCGACGTCGTGGGTGACGAGCACGGTGGTGGTGGGGCGCTCGGTGAGCAGGCTGCGCAACCACTCGTGCATCCGCAGCCGGGTCTGCGCGTCCAGGGCGCCGAACGGCTCGTCGAGCAGCAGGACCGGCGGACGGTTGGCGAGAACCTGGGCGATGGCCGCCCGCTGCCGCATGCCGCCGGACAGCTGGCGAGGCAGCGCGTCGGCGAAGTCGGACAGGCCCGTGACGGCCAGCAGGTCCGCCACGGTGCCGCGGACGTCGGACGCCCCCGCCTGCCGGGGGCCGAAGGCGATGTTGTCGCGCACGCTCAGCCAGGGGAACAGGGTCCCGGCCTGGGCGACCATGCCGCGCGACGGGGACGGGCCGCGCACCTCCTCCCCGTCCAGCGTGAGCGCGCCGGTGTCCGGGGTCTCGAAGCCGGCGAGCGTGCGCAGCAGCGTCGACTTGCCGCACCCGGACGGGCCGAGCAGGGCCAGGGTCTCCCCGGCGGACACCTGCAGGTCGACGCCGTCGAGGACCAGCAGGTCGCCGAAGGACAACCGGAGGCCGTGCGCGGTCAGGGTGCTCACGTGTCGGCCCAGCGGGTCCAGCGCCGGGTGGCCAGGCGGAGCAGCCGGTCGGCGAGGAGGCCGACGACCGCGAACACGAGGATCCCGACCACGACCTGGTCGGTCGCGTTGCGCTCGCGGGAGGCGTTCATCATCGCTCCGACGCCCCACGTGATCCCGGCGAGCTCGCCCACCACCACGCAGGTCCAGGCCAGCGTCAGCGACAGGCGCAGCCCGGTGACGATCTCCGGCAGGGCGCTGGGCAGGTAGACCCGCTGCCACATCTGGCCCCGGGGGGTGCCGAGCATGCGGGCGGTCTCGATGTGCTGGCGAGGGACCCGGGCGACGCCGTCGGCCGTGGAGACCAGGACGGGCCAGAGCGCCCCGACGAAGACGAGGACCCGGGCTGCCGGCTCCCCCAGGCCGAACTGGATGATGACCAGGGGCAGCCAGGCGAACAGCGGGACCGCGCGAAGCGCGTTGAGCAGCGGGTCGGTGACGTCGGCGAACCAGCGGGACAGGCCGAGCCCCAGGCCGAGCAGGAGCCCGACGACGACAGCCGCCGCCCACGCCACGGCCGTCCGCTCCAGGCTGGCCCCCAGGTGCTGCCAGCCGGCCCCGAGGAAGGGGATGACGCCGGTGAGCGTGGGGGACGAGGGCGTGAGGAAGAACTCCTGGAGCGCGACGAGGACGTCGACCGGGGCCGGCAGGCGGTTGCGGTCGCGCAGCTCCAGCAGCACCGCGACCTGCCAGACCACGAGCAGGGCCAGGGGCAGCAGCGCCCCGAGCCACCGCCGTCCGCGGCGGCGGCGGGCACGGGGCAGGGTCGTCAGGCCCCCGCCGGCCACCGCCTCCAGGCGGGCGGTGCCGGCCAGACCGGTCGCCTCCTGCTCCGCCGCGACGTCAGCCACGACGGCCTCAGACGTCCCAGTACTCGCGGGCGTACAGCGCCTCGTAGTCCGGCTCGGCGGGCAGCTCGCCCGTCTCGACCAGCGCCTTGCCGACCGCCTCGAACTGCGACTCGCGGGTCTCGTCGAACTGCCACTGCGCCCCGACCGTGCCGAGGACCTCCTCGTACACCGCCTCGTCGAAGCCGAAGCTGTCGACCAGCAGGGAGCGCCACACCTCGGGGTCGTTCTCGCCGCCCGGCGTCATGAACTCCGCCGCGCGCTTCTGCAGCTGCGTGACGAGGGTGACGACCTCAGGGTCCTCGAGGATCGCCGAGGAGGCCCACAGGGCGGTGTTGAGGTCGCCGAGCGCGGTGTCGTAGACGCCCTCGAGCCGGACGCCGGTGCCGTCGACGACGGCCTGGCTGCACGGGGGTTCGCTGCCCATGAAGGCGTCGACCTGGCCGGAGGCGAGCGCGGCGACGTGGTCGGCGTAGCCCAGCGGCACGCCCTCGACGTCGGTACCGAGCACCAGCCCGGCCTCCTCCAGCAGCAGGTCCAGGACGAGCACCTGCGCGCCGGGCGGCGGCACGGCGATCTTCTTGCCGGCCAGGTCCTCGACGCTCTCGACGACCCCGGCGCGGCCGACGAGCCCGAAGCCCTGCCGGGCGACCATGGCGACGACCTTGCTCGTGATGCCGCCCGTGGGCTGCGTGAGCATGGGGACGTACGGGGACATGAGGCCGAAGTCCAGGGTGCCGCCCTCGAGGCCCGCGATGATGTCCGCGGTGTTGGTCACGGGGGTGACCTCGACCGTCACGCCCTCCGGGGCGAACTGCTGCCAGAACAGCATCGAGCTGGCGTGGTTGTTGGCGTAGACGCAGGTGCGCACCGTCACCTCGCGGCCACCCTCCAGCGGGGCGACCGCGGCGTCCTCCTCGCTGGGGGTGGCGCTGGCGCCCGCCGGGGCGGAGCCGGCCGGGGCCGCCTCGTCCTGGCCGCAGGCGGCGAGCGCAAGGCCGGCGGCACCGGCGCCGAGCACGCCCCGTCGGGTGAGCGCGGCGGCGGGGCGGGGGGTGAGGCGCGTCATCGTGGTCCTTCACGGTCGGTGATTGCACGGGTGCGCCCAGTCGGCCCCCCCGAGTGTGAGGATCGTGGCATGAGCGTCGACTCCCCTGGGATACGTCGGGGCGAGCCTCCCGGATCGGCGTCCGGTCGCAACCCGGCGTACCCTGCGCCGGCCCACGTCGCCGGGGTGCCGGGCGGGGCCGACGACCTCGCGGACGTCGTCGTCGTGGGCGGCGGGGCCGCGGGGCTGTCCGCCGCCTCGGCCCTGCGCGCGGCGGGGGCCGCGGTGACGCTGGTGAGCGAGGGCCCGCTGGGCGGGGAC
>NZ_JBBEOI010000283.1 GCF_037860755.1 Aquipuribacter hungaricus
CACTTCGAGGTCCGCGAGGACGGCGAGCCCGTGGACCCGCGCGGCTACCTCTGAGCCGACGGGCCGCCAGAGACCAGCTCGGCCCGTGCCCGGCGCACGCAGGTGACGTCGTCGCGAGAGGCCGATCTGATCCCCCGCACGGCGGTGAGCTGCTCGGCGCCGGTCGTGGGGCAGTCCTTCCGTCCTCAGGGCTGACCGGGGGGGCTGGGCTGGTGCGGAGGGTCTGAGGTCTGGCCGCTCGACCGCTCGCTGGCTCCGTCCAGGGATCGCAGGTACAGGTTGTACGCAGCCAGCGCCGCGTCGCCGTCCCGATCCGCCTGACGGTCGTACCGGCGCTGCTCCCGGTCGTCGTCGCGGAGCCACGCGAAGGCCAGGGCGACGCTGAGGATCGCCACGGGGTAGTCACCGAGTCCCCAGGCGATGGCACCTCCCACGTACTGGTCCTGTGCGAGGTCCACCCAGCTCGGTGCGGCCGCGAGGAACCAGTCCTCGGCGAGTATGACGTCGCTGGACATGAGGATGATGCCGAAGAACGCATGGAAGGCCATCGTGATGATGAGGATCATCAGGCGCAGCGGGTACGGCGGTCTCTGCGGACCGGGGTCGATGCCGACGAGGACCCACGCGAAGAGATATCCGGACAGCAGGAAGTGCAACGTCATCAGGACGTGCCCGACGTAGCTGGCCATGGCGAGCTCGAAGAGCGGGCTGTAGTAGAAGACCATCAGCGAGATCACGAACAACGGGGGTGCCACCAGCGGACTCGCCACGAGCCGGAACATCCCGGAGTGGACCAGGACCAGCAGCCACTCCCGGAGCCCTCGGCCACTCGACCGGGGGGCGAGGGTCCTGAAGGCAAGGCTGACCGGCGCGGCCAGGACCAGGAACGCCGGGACCGCCATGGAGATCGTCATGTGCTGGACCATGTGCATGCTGAACAAGGCCATGCCATACACGGCCGGCGCGCCGTTGGTCGCCCAGCCGAACAGCGTCCAGCCGAGACACCACGCGAACGTCCGCCGGGCGGGCCAGCGGTGGCCCCGGCGCCTCAGCCTCACCACGGCGACCAGGTAGCCGCCGGTCGACAACAACGCGACCGGTGCGAACAGCGGGTCGAAGGTCCACCGGGTGAACCAGTCCACGGCCTCGAGCGGAGCCAGCACCTGGCTGCCCATCCCCATAGCCATACCGGCATGTCCCTGCTCGCCGCCGACCGCCTCCATGGGGGAGCCCGTGGTAGGCGAGGCCCCTGTCGTCGAGGGCGACGGGAGGACCAGCCAGGGGACACTGACGAGCACACCCAAGGCCACCAGGGCAAGGCTGCGGGCACGCTGCGTGTCGCGCTGTGCCGCCACGACCGCCACCGCGGCGCCGCACACACCGACCACCACGAACATCGAGGTGGCAGCTGCGACCTCGGCCGTGGACACCGTCAGCAGGGCTGCGTACCCCGCAGCCAGCACCCCCACGACCGGCACCACCGGGACTCCGGTGTGCCGCGACGGCCTCGCGAGGCCAGGGGCGGTGGACCGGTCGGCCGTGAGCAGGCCGGTGAGGACCGGTCCCGCCGTGAGCACGACCGCCGAGAGCCAAGCCGCGCGGGCCACGACCGCCACCGGAGAGGCCGAGACCTCCGGCTGGCTGACCCAGCTGCCCAGCAGCACCAGCGGCAGGTGGCTGACAGCCAGCCCGAGCAGGGCCCATCCAGAGACCGCCAGCACCGTGCGCGCGGGTCGCAGCAGGCTGAGCAGCACCCCGGTCGAGCCAGCCATAGCCAGCACATGAGACGTGAAGACCGCATCGCCACCACTGGGTGCACCCGGTGAACCGGCCGAGCTCACCGCGGCCGCACCGAAGGTCTCCACGACGGCCAGCAGGAACAGCGCGACGGCCGAGACCCGACTGATGAGGACCAGCCGCGTCAAACGTCCCTCGGCTGCGGCTGCCCCGTCGAGGCCGACGCCGCGCGCTGGGCGCACCGACTCACCCGCCACGGTGATCAACGTCGAGGCGAGAAGCGCCAGCACTGCGACCCGGAGCACGACCACGGGCCAGACAGCCCCGTCGACACCACCCAGGTGCGGGACCGTCAGCGACAGCACCGCCCGCGCGTCGCGGGACAAGACGGCGCAGAGCGCAGCCGCGACCGTCAGGGCGGCGAGGGTGACCGCGGGCAGCATGCTCGACCCGTGACGGAGCGCTGAGAACGAGGGGTTCATGCTCATGTCGCTGCGCCGGTCCGCGTCCAACGGTCCAACCGGGACCCGCAGGTGGCTGCGCGAACGCCGCCGCAGGTGCGGTAACTACCCGAGCGACGCCAGCGGTGCCGCCCGTACGAGTTTCTCGTGTCGCCGCCCCCGACCGAGGTGGTCAGCCGGGCTCCCACAGCATCGACCAGTGCGGCTCTTTCCCCGCACGGATCGCCCAGTGCCGACCCGCATCTCTTCGGGGTCCCAGCTCGGTCCACGTCGGACGGCACCGCGATCGGCAAGGCCTTCGCCCGCCTCAGGCCCGGTGGTGTCCGCTGGCGGCGCTGGTCACCCGCGCCGACGAGGAGGCGTCGGGAGCACCAGGACAACCCTCGGGGCAAGACATGCGGTGACAAGACCGGTGGGCTCAAGAGCACGACCTCCCCCGCGGCGACCGGCTCGGTCCTCCGAGAGTGCGTGACGTCGTCGACCACGGCCACTGCGGCGGTACGTCCTGACGGGGACTCAGCGCGCACCCGTCCGTTCTCTCCGTCTCTCTGCGTCACCAGGAGAACCCGCCGGCGGGACCGGGAGCACGTCGCGTGCCACCGCCGAGCGGACGCCTCCCCCCTCAGCGGGGACACCCCCTGCCGCAGGTGCTGACAGTGCAATTGGACTGTGAACGGCGGCTCGCGGAGCGTCGCGTCGCTCACTTCATGTCGTGCGGTGAGGTCTCTCACAGTGCGCATGCCTTCGGGACTAGAACGGGTGGGCGAGCAGGAACCACGCATCGAGCAGGACCCGGCCCAGCCGGGGCTGTTCGATGGACGGGCCGTGCTAGTCCGGGCGCTCCCGACCTCGCAGCAGTGCAGACCCAGGCAGGGCCGGGAGCCGAGCATTCAGGCGTAGCAGGGCATCTCGACGCTCCTGCTCAGCACCTGCCGGCGCGACACCCTCGTGGTCCCCGGCATGGTGATGCCCGCTCTGGTCGTGAGAAGGACGTGATGTGTCTCCCTCTGGGGGCTCGGTAAGGGTCTCGACGACCTCGAGGTCCCCTTCCGGGCGGGCGGTGAAGCCCAAGGAGGAGACAGCCACGACATCCTCAGGCTCCGTCGCCTCTGCGGTGCACGACACCGTGAGGACGGCCTTCAGTGACGCCTCGATACCCAGGTGCGCCGTGCCCCACACGACCGGGAGCAGCAGGGCGCAGACGACGGCAGCGACAACGCTGGTCCGCTCGTCCAGCACGCGTCCCCGGATAAGAGCCACACGGTGAGCATGGCAGCACGGCTCCCCAGGCACTCAGGCCCGGCTGCCCGAAGCCTCGGCACTACCCGGTCGGCGGGTCCGCCGGGCTTGCCCGCCGGGGTTCTGGTGGCGTTGGCGGCACCGCCAGCCGGGCGGCGCCGACGTGGACGTGCTCTCGGCAGGATGTCGTCGGGCGACACCTCGATGCAGATCGCCGGGCTGGGCCAATCCCACCCCCCACTGCGGGCACTTCGTCGGGACGGCGCCTTCGTGGTGAGCACACTCGTGCGTTACTGCCCCTCGCGCTGGTCGGTGGGGACGCCCGGCTCGCGCCGGATGTCCGGGTCGCCGAGCACCTGCTCGAGGACGGTCTTGTCGGCGTAGGCCTGGTCGGCGGCCGCGATCTCCGGGTGGTGCAGGTCGAACGCGGCGCGCTCGGAGCGGATGCGCGGCAGGCTCGTGAAGTTGTGCCGCGGCGGCGGGCAGGACGTCGCCCACTCCAGGGAGTTGGCGTAGCCCCACGGGTCGTCGACCTCGACCTTGGCGCCCTTGGTCGCGGTGATGTACACGTTCCAGAGGAACGGCAGCGTCGCCGCGCCGAGCAGGAACGCCCCGGCGGTGGAGATCTGGTTGAGGAGGGTGAAGCCGTCCTCGGGCAGGTAGTCCGCGTAGCGACGGGGCATGCCGTCCGCGCCCAGCCAGTGCTGGACCAGGAAGGTGGTGTGGAAGCCGACGAACGTCATCCAGAAGTGCAGCTTGCCCAGGCCGTCGTTG
>NZ_JBBEOI010000284.1 GCF_037860755.1 Aquipuribacter hungaricus
CGACCGGGCCGCCGCCGAGCGCGCCCGCCGGCGCGGCACGCCGCTGGTGAGCCCGGCCTCGCCCGAGAGCGCGGCCGGGGCCGAGGAGAGCGAGGACACGGGGCTCGGCCGGCTGCCCAACCGCCCGCAGGTGCCGCCGGTCGAGGTCATCGACCTCGTCGCGGAGGAGGCCGGCCGGGCCATGGCCGAGGCGATGGTCGTGCCGCGGAGCACCGCGCGCCGGCTCGAGGTCGTCCCCGACCTCGCGGGGGAGCCCGCTGCAGGGCCACCGGACGAGAGCCTGCCGGACGGCGACGCGCCTGCCGGGGCTCCCGAGGACCCTGAAGGCCACGGGACCGAGGAAGGCGTCGACGACCCCGCCCACCTCACCGAGCTGCTCCTGGACGCCGTGGAGTTCGTCCGCCGCCGGCTGTCCGGCGACTTCGCCGTCGACGAGTTCGGCTTCGACCCCGAGCTCACGGAGCGGGTCATGCTCAACGTGCTGCGCCCGGTCTACGAGCGCTGGTTCCGCGTCGAGCTGCGCGGCGCCGACCGCATCCCCGCCGACCGCGGGGCGCTGCTGGTCGGCAACCACTCCGGGACGCTGGCGTGGGACGCCCTGATGACCCAGGTCGCCGTCCACGACAGCACCGGAGGGCGGTTCCTCCGGCTCCTCGGGGCCGACCTGGTGTTCGCGACCCCCGTCATGGGCGACGTCGCCCGCCGGATGGGCGCCACGCTCGCGGCCAGCAGCGACGCCGAGCGGCTGCTGTCCGGCGGCGAGCTCGTCGGCGTGTGGCCCGAGGGGTTCAAGGGGATCGGCAAGAACTTCCGCGACCGCTACCGGCTCCAGCGCTTCGGCCGGGGCGGCTTCGTCGCGGCGGCCATCCGCACCCAGGTCCCCATCGTCCCCGTGAGCATCGTCGGCGCCGAGGAGATCTACCCGATGCTCGCCGACGTCCGCCCCCTGGCCCGGCTGACCGGCGCGCCGTACTGGCCGCTGACGCCGACCTGGCCGTGGTTCGGCCCGCTGGGCCTGGTGCCGCTGCCGAGCAAGTGGCTCATCGAGTTCGGCGAGCCCGTGCCCACCGACCAGCTCGACCCCGGGGCGGCCGACGACCCCATGGTCGTCTTCGAGATCACCGACCGCGTGCGCGAGACGATCCAGCAGACGCTGTACGCCCTGCTGGTCCGGCGCCGCTCGGTCTTCCTGGGCTGAGGCGGACGTGGCCGGAGGTGGCGACGCGGGACAGGCCCCGCCGCGGCAGGTGAGGCTCGTCGGGCGTGCCGGCTGCCACCTGTGCGAGCAGGCGCGCGCCGTCGTCGAGCGCGAGTGCCGCCGCGCGGGCGTCCCGCTGGTCGAGGTGTCCGTCGACGACGACCCGGAGCTCCACGCCCGGTACTGGGACCGGATCCCGGTCGTCGAGGTGGACGGCGAGCCGGTCGAGCAGCTGCGGGTGGACGCCGACCGGCTCCGCGCACGGTTGCGCCCGGGCCGCCGCCGTCGTCTGCTGTGGTGAGGCCCCGGCCAGGGGCCCGGCGGGTACGTCGAGGGCGCTGACGGGGCCGCCCGCCGACGTCCCGACGTATCTACCGGGCGGGCCCCAGCACCTGCCCGTGACGGCGGTCACGAGGGCCCTCCTCGACTTTGTGCACGCCGTCACAAGCACGTACGATGAGGGTCACCGACGCGAGGAGAAGTCCTGTGCCACTGCAGCGCCTGCGCCTGCCCCGCACGGGCTCGCGCACGCAGGTCGACGCCCCGGGCGAGGTGCCCGCGGACGTGGCTGCTGACGTGCCTGCGGAGTCGACGGGGGCGCGCCGCGGGGTCCCCGCGGCCACCGTCGGCCGGTTGCCGCTGTACCTGCAGGCCCTGCACGCGCTCGCCGACGACTCCATCACCACGGTGTCCTCGCAGGAGCTCGCCGAGCTCGTGCACGTCTCGGCCGCCATGCTCCGCAAGGACCTGTCGCAGCTGGGCACCTACGGCACCCGGGGCGTCGGGTACGACGTGCCGACCCTCGTCCACGAGATGTCGGCCGTCCTCGGCCTGGAGCACGACTGGCCGGTGGCCATCGTCGGCGTGGGCAACCTCGGCCGGGCGCTCGCCCACTACGGCGGCTTCTCCAGCCGCGGCCTCAGCATCGCCGCGCTCTTCGACGCCGACCCCGCCGTCGTGGGCACCGAGGTCAACGGCCACGTCGTGCACGCCGTCGACGACCTCGCCGAGCTGGTCCCCGCCCGCGGCGTGCGGATCGCCGTCGTCGCCACGCCCGCCGCCGCCGCGCAGCAGACCGCCGACCGGCTGGTCGCCGCGGGCATCACGAGCATCCTCTGCTTCGCCGGGGCCGCGCTGCGCGTGCCCGACGGCGTCACCGTCCGCGCCGTCGACCTGTCCAGCGAGCTGCAGATCCTCGGCTTCCACGAGCAGCGCACCCGCAGCGCCGTGCTCGGTCCGCTGCGCCCGCCCGCGCGCCTGACGAACGGGGTCTCCCGGTGACGCTGCTCGTCGTCGGTGCCAGCCACCGCACCTGCCCGCTGCCGCAGCTCGAGCGGCTGTCCGCGGCCGCGTCCGACCCGGTCGAGATCGGCCGGCTCGTCCTGGCCGAGCCGTACGTCACCGAGGCCATGGTCGTGTCGACGTGCAACCGCGTCGAGGTGTACGTCGAGGCCGACCGGTTCCACCCCGGCGTGGCCGCGGTGTCCGCCGCGCTGTCGACCGGCACGGGCATCGACGTCGCCGAGCTCGGCGAGCACATGTACGCCCACTACGACGGTGCCGCCGTCGAGCACCTGTTCCAGGTCGTGTCCGGGCTGGACTCCATGGCCCTCGGCGAGGCCCAGATCCTCGGCCAGGTCCGCAGCGCCTACACCCGCGCCCGGACCGCCGGCCAGCTCGGCCCGGCCATGGCGGCCGTCGTCGACCGCGCGCTGCGGGTGGGCCGCCGAGCCCGCGCCGAGACCGGCCTCGACCGGCTCGGCAACCGCATGGTGACCGAGGCTCTCGACGTCGCCGAGCAGCACGTCGGCCCGCTGTCCGGCGCCCGCGTCGCCGTCGTCGGCGCCGGCGGGATGGCCGCCCTGGTCACCGCCACCCTCGCCCGCCGCGGCGCCTCCGGCGTCACCGTGGTCAACCGCACCGAGAGCAGGGCCACCCGGCTCGCCGCCTCCGTCGACGGGCAGGTCGCCCCGCTGTCCGCGCTGCCGGACCTGCTCGCGGGCTGCGACGTCGTCATCAGCTGCACCGGATCCGTGGGGCACGTCGTCGAGGCCGCGCACGTCGAGGCCGCCGTCGCGGCGCGCGGCAGCCGCCCGCTCGTCCTCGTCGACCTCGCCCTGCCCCGCGACGTCGCGCCGCTGCCCGACGACCTGCGCGGCGTCGTCGTCGTCGACCTGGAGACCCTCGGCCTACGCCTGGCGGCCGACGCCGACGGCACCACCGAGGTCACCCGGGCGCGCTCCGTCGTCGCCGGCGAGGTCCGGGTCTGGCGCAGCGAGGTCGAGGCCGCCACCGTCACCCCCACCGTCGTCGCGCTGCGCTCCCAGGCCGACGCCGTCGTCTCCGCCGAGCTCTTGCGCCTGCGCGGCCGCCTCGGCAACCTCGACCCGGCCGTCGTCGCCGAGGTCGAGCGCACGGTGCGCCGCGTCGTGGACAAGGTGCTCCACACCCCGACCGTGCGCGTCAAGGAGCTCGCGGGCGGGCCCGACGGCTCGATGTACGCCGAGGCGCTGCAGACCCTGTTCGGGCTGTCGGTCGCCGACTCCCTCGACCCGGTCGCCTCGTTCGGCGACGGCGGCCCGGGCGCGATGGCCGACGGGGGCCGGCCGTGATCCGCGTCGGCACGCGCGCGAGCGCGCTGGCCCGCACCCAGTCCCAGACCGTCGCCGACGCGCTGTCCGCCGCGCTCGGCGAGCCGGCGGAGCTCGTCCTGGTCTCCACGCACGGCGACCGCTCCGCGCAGCCGCTGCGCGAGCTCGCCCGCGCGACGAGCGGGACCGGCGTATTCGTGTCGGCGCTGCGCGACGCCCTGCTGGCCGACGAGGTCGACGTGGCCGTCCACTCGCTCAAGGACCTGCCGACCGCGCCGGCCCCCGGGCTCGCGCTCGCGGCGGTGCCCGAGCGCGAGGACCCGCGCTGACCAGCGCGTCGCGCGGGCGGCGTCCGGCTGGCCGACCTGCCCGACGGGGCCCGGGTCGGCACCGGCTCGCCGCGGCGCGCCG
>NZ_JBBEOI010000285.1 GCF_037860755.1 Aquipuribacter hungaricus
CGTCACCGCCCCCGACAGGTGCACCGACACCACGGCGGACGCACCCGTCGCGGCCGCGGCGGCGTAGGCGCGGGCGAACCCGTCCGGCGAGGGACGGCTCGTGCCGACCTGCGCCCCGGCCGTCATCCGCGCGAGCAGCGCGTCGAGGTCGGTACCGGCCTCGGAGGCCGGCACCCCGTCCACGACGACGTCCAGGTCGACCACCGCGACGGCCGGGGCGACCGGCCGCGCGGTGGAGTCGGTGACGACCGCGGTGCGCACGTGCTCAGCCCGTGACGACGTTCACCAGGCCCGGCGGGCGCACGACGACGCGCCGCACGGTGGCCCCGCCGATGGACGCCACGACCTTCTCGCTGGCCATGGCCAGCTCGCGCAGCTCGTCCTCGCCGATGCCGGGCGGCACCTCGAGCCGGTCGCGGACCTTGCCCATGACCTGGACGACCGCGGTGACGGTGTCCTCCACGAGCAGGGACTCGTCGACGGCGGGCCAGCCGGCCCTGGCCACGCACGGCTCGTGGCCGAGCGTCGCCCACATGTCCTCCGCCGTGTACGGCGCGACCAGGCTCAGCAGCACCGCCACGGCCTCGACGGCCTCGCGGACGGCGGGGTCCGCCGGGCCGACAGCCGGGTCGTCGATCGCCTTGCGGACGGCGTTGACCAGCTCCATCGTCCGGGCGACCGCGACGTTGAACCGCAGCCCCTCGACCAGCGAGGCGGCGTCGGCGACCACGCGGTGCGTGACGCGGCGCAGCGGCCCGGAGCCGGTCGAGGGGTCCGCGCCGACCGGGGAGGTGACATCGCGGGCCAGCCGCCAGGCCCGGGCCAGGAAGCGCGCCGAGCCGGCGGGCGACACGTCGGCCCAGTCCACGTCGTCCTCGGGCGGGCCCGCGAACACCATGGTCAGCCGGATCGCGTCGACGCCGTGCTCGTCCAGCTGCTCGCCCAGCTTGACCAGGTTGCCCTTGGACTTGCTCATGGCGGAGCCGTCCATCTGGACCATGCCCTGGTTGAGCAGGCGCGAGAACGGCTCGGTCGGCGTGACCATGCCCATGTCGTGCAGCACCTTGGTGAAGAACCGCGCGTACAGCAGGTGGAGGATCGCGTGGGTCACGCCGCCGACGTACTGCTCGACGGGCATCCACCGGTCGGCCTCGGCGCGCTCGAACGGCACGGTCGTCGATGTAGGCGACAGGAACCGCAGGAAGTACCAGGACGAGTCGACGAACGTGTCCATCGTGTCGGTGTCCCGCAGGGCGGGGCCTCCGCAGGACGGGCACGTGGTGCTCACCCAGTCCGTGGCCGCGGCCAGCGGGGAGCGGCCCTTGGGCGCCAGGTCGAGGCCCTCCGACGGGGGCAGCTCCACGGGCAGCTGGTCGTCGGGGACGCGGACCTCGCCGCAGCCCTCGCAGTGGACGATCGGGAACGGCGTCCCCCAGTAGCGCTGGCGGGAGATGAGCCAGTCGCGCAGCCGGTAGGTCGTCGTCGGGCCGCCCAGGCCGTCCGCGGCCAGCTGCTCCGACACGGCCGCGATGGCCTCGGCCTTGCGCAGCCCGTCCAGCGGGCCGGAGTTCACCAGGACGCCGTCGCCGGACGTGGCGACGCGGCTCTGCGCCGGGTCGGGCAGCGGCTCGCCGGCCTCGTCGCGGACGTCGACGACCGTGCGCACCGGCAGGCCGTGCGCCAGGGCGAAGTCCAGGTCGCGCTGGTCGTGGGCGGGCACGGCCATGACGGCGCCGTGGCCGTAGTCGGCCAGCACGTAGTCGGCGGCCCACACCGGCATCCGCTCCCCCGTCACCGGGTTGACCGCGTGGCGGTGGAGGAAGACGCCGGTCTTGGGGCGGTCGGAGGCCAGCCGCTCGATCTCCGTGGTGCCGCGGACGGCCTCCAGGTACGCCTCGAAGGTCTCCCGCACGCCGGGCTCGGCGTCGCGGACCAGCTCCTCGGCCAGGTCGGAGTCCACGGCGACGACGAAGAACGTCGCGCCGTGCAGGGTGTCCGGGCGCGTCGTGTAGACGGTGACCGGCTCGTCCCGGCCCTCGACGACGAAGCGGACGTCGGCGCCGGTCGAGCGGCCGATCCAGTTGCGCTGCATCGCCAGGACCTTGTCCGGCCACGTGCCCTGCAGCTGCTCCATGTCGTCCAGCAGCCGGTCGGCGTAGTCGGTGATCTTCAGGTACCACTGCGTGAGCTTCTTCTTGGTGACCGCGGCGCCGCACCGCTCGCAGCGTCCCTGGACGACCTGCTCGTTGGCCAGGACCGTCTGGTCGACGGGGCACCAGTTGACCTGGCTCGGGCGGCGGTAGGCCAGGCCCTGCTCGTGCATGCGCAGGAACAGCCACTGGTTCCAGCGGTAGTACTCCGGCTCGCACGTGGCCAGGACCCGGTCCCAGTCGAAGCTGCACGCGTAGCGGCGCATCGACGCCTTCTGCTGCTCGATGTTCTGCCGCGTCCACACGCCCGGGTCGACCCCGCGCTTGATGGCGGCGTTCTCCGCGGGCAGGCCGAAGGCGTCCCAGCCGATCGGGTGGAGCACGTCGAAGCCCCGCTGGACCCAGTACCGGGCGATGACGTCACCGAGCGCGTAGGCCTCCGCGTGGCCCATGTGCAGGTCGCCCGAGGGGTACGGGAACATGTCGAGGACGTATTTGCCGGGCCGCTCGTCACCGGGCAGGCCGCTGGCGAACGGCTTGGCCTCGTCCCAGACCGGCAGCCAGCGGGCCTCCAGCGCGTGCGGGTCCCAGCGGCCGGCCGGGTCCTGCTCGTGGTCCCTGTCCTGCGGCCGACCCTGCTCGTGGTCCTGCTCGACGGTCATCGCGTCCTCCTGCTGCTCGTGGCGCCCGTGCTCCGCGTCCTGCCCACCGTGCCTGTGCGCCCGCCCGGGACCGACGACCGGCCGGACATGACGAAGCCCCTCGCTCAGGAGGGGCCGCCGCGCTGGTCCGCCGTCGAGGCGGTCTGCTCAGCGCGGCCCGGGAAGGAGCAGGTCGGAGGTCGGCACCCGGCGAGGATAGCGCGGGCCGGGCCGGGCGGCCGCCGTGCCAGGCTCCTCCCGTGCGCAACCTCGTCCCGGTCGCCCCCTTCCGCGAGCTCACCCGCGGCGCGGTGCTGGGCTCGGGCCGCGCGGTGTTCGACGAGGCCGCCGAGCGCCTCATGACCTGGCAGGTGCACCGGGACGCTGGCCTGGGCGTCCGCGCCACCTCCCCGCGGGTGCTGCCGGGCGTCGAGGTCGCCCTGCGGCTCGGCAGCCGCCCGGTCGGCATCACGGCGCGCTGCGTGGTCGTCGGCGTCGTGGCCGAGGCGACCGAGCAGGGCTTCACCTACCGCACGCTGCCGGGGCACCCCGAGGAGGGCGACGAGCACTTCCGGGTCAGCCTGGAGGCCGACGGCACCGTGCGCGGCACGGTGTCGGCCATGTCCCGCCCGGCCAGCCTGCTGGCCCGTGCCGGCGGGCCGGTGACGACCCTGCTGCAGCGCCGGGTCACCGACCGCTACCTGGCCGCCATGGCCCCCGGTGGCAGGCGCCGCCGGCGCTCCGCCCGCGACACCTGACGCGCCACCCACCCCGTCCCCAGCAGGGCCAGCCCCCCGGTCACCCAGCACGCGACCGCCAGGGGCGCGAGCGCCGCCACCGCGGACACCAGCAGCGGGCCGCCGGTGCTGCCGACGTCCCCGGCCAGCCGGAACCCGCCGAGGAACTGCGCCCGTCCCTGCTCGGGGGCGACGTCGGCGCCGAGGGTCATGACGACCCCGGCGCCCATGCCGTTGCCCACGGCCATGAGGACGGCGACGGCGAGCACCCCGCCGAAGCCCGTGGTGAGCGGCAGGACGAGCAGCCCGACCGCGACGGCCGCCACCACGGGGACGGCCACCCAGGTCCGGCCCCAGCGGTCCATGACCACCCCGGCCGGGTAGAACAGCAGCGCGTCCACCAGGCCGGCCACGCCGAAGACGAGCGAGGTCTCCGCGGCGTCCAGGCCCACCTGCTCCGACCACAGCGGCAGGACGCCGGTGCGCAGGCTCCGCACGGCCCCGATGACGACGACCGCGCTGCCCAGCGACGCCAGCACCCCCCGGTGCTCGCGCAGCACGTCGAGGACCCGCAGCCGCGGAGGTCGGCCGCCGCCCGGCTGCCCGGCGGCCGCGGCGGCGCGCGCCAGCGACGGCGGCCCGGGCAGCAGCAGCGCCAGC
>NZ_JBBEOI010000286.1 GCF_037860755.1 Aquipuribacter hungaricus
GGGTGCCGCGACGGGCACGGGCTCGGCGGCGGGCTCCCGCAGCGGTGCCCCCTCGTGGGCGGCGGGCGCGTCGGCCGGGCTGTCCCCGTCGGGGCCCGGCGCGCCGTCGGAGAAGAACTCGCGCCACTCCGGGGCGACGCTGCCCGGGTCCGCGCGGTAGGCCTCCCGCAGCTCCTCGACGAGCCACTCGTTGGGGCCGAAGCCCGCCATCGGGTCGTCTGCCGGGGTCTGCTGTGGCACGGCGTGCGTCGCCTTCTTCCGATCGTGGTGCGTGGAGTCGTCCACCAGGGAGGCAGCCTAGACCCCGGCTCAGGTGACGTCGCGGCGCAGAGTGGTGCGCCAGGCGAGCCCGCCGAGGGTCGCGGCCCAGGCCAGGAGCACGAGGGCGCCGCCCCACCAGGGCAGCAGCCGGCCCCCCGTGAAGCCCTCGACGACGGCCGTGGACGCGCTGGTCAGCAGGTAGGAGCCGACCACGTCGAGGTCGACCGGGCCCACCTCGCCGACGGCGCCCAGGGCGAGCACGGCCAGGGGGTCCAGGAGGAACACGACGACGACCACGGTGACCACGGCGACGACCTGGTGCCGCACGAGCAGCCCGAAGCCGACACCGATGAGGGCCCACACCGCGATCCCCAGGACGCCGAGGGCGACCGGGCGGGCGAGGTCGCCGGCCGGGGCCAGGTCGACCCCGCGCAGCGCCAGCACGCCCCAGGCCGTGGCCAGCGACAGGACCTGGACCACCACGCCGTACAGCAGGCCGAGCAGCCCCCCGGTGACGAGCTTGGCCGCGGCCACCAGGCCGCGGCGGGGGACGGCGAGGAAGGTCTGCGCGACGGTGCCGGTGCGGAAGTCCGTGGTGGCCACCAGCGCGCCCGCCACCGCGGACATCAGGTAGCCCGACTGGTAGCCGGAGCCGACCACCGCGAGCTGGCCCTCGGTGGTCGTCAGCAGGGGGAACGGGAACGCCTCCGCGGCCGCCGCGTCCAGCGGCCCGAGCGCCGAGACGAGCCCGACGTTGAGCAGCACGAGGAGCAGGGCGATGCCGAGCAGCCCCCACCACACCCAGGTCGTCGTCAGCTTGACGAGCTCGGCGCGCACCGCCCGGGTCACCGGACCTCCTCCGTCGTGGGCTGCTGCGGGGTCGTGGGCTGCGCCGGGGTCGTGGGCCGCGCCGGCGCCGGACCGGGCGGCTGCTGCCGCCGGGCCGCCGCGGACGCCTGCTCGGTCCGCTGCACCAGGCGCAGGAACGCCTCCTCCAGCCGCTGGCTGGTGGGCGCCAGGTGCGACAGGGCGACCCCGGCGCGGGCGGCGGCGGCGCCGACCCGGACGGGGTCGACGGGCACGGGGGAGCCCTCGGGCGGGCGGACGAGCAGGGCGCCGGAGTGGTCGCCGGTGCAGCCCAGGCCCTCGGCGGCGAGTGCGGCGGCGAGCGCGGGCCGGTCGGGGGAGTCGACGAGGACGCCCGTGGGACCCGCGAGCCCGCCGAGGACGCCGTCGTAGGCGACGTGCCCCGCGGCGAGCACGACCACCCGGTCGACGGTCTGCTCGACCTCGCTGAGGACGTGGCTGGAGACCAGGACGGTGCGGCCCTCGCCGGCCAGGGTGCGCAGGAACCCGCGCAGCCAGGCGATGCCGGCCGGGTCCAGGCCGTTGGCGGGCTCGTCGAGGACGAGCAGGTCCGGATCGCCGAGCATGGCGGCGGCCAGTGCGAGCCGCTGCTGCATGCCCAGGGAGAAGCCGCCGACCTTCCGCCCGCCGGCGTCGGCGAGGCCGGTGAGCTCGAGCACCTCGTCGCAGCGGCGCACCGGCAGGCCCCCGGCGGCGGCGAGCCAGCGCAGGTGGTCCCGGCCGCTGCGCCCGGGGTGGGCGCCGGCCCCGTCCAGCGCCGCCCCGACCCGCGACAGGGGCCGGTCGAGCCGGGCGTACGGCCGGCCGTCGACGGTGACCGTCCCGGCGGTGGGGCGGACCAGGCCGAGCACCATGCGCAGCGTCGTCGTCTTGCCGGCGCCGTTCGGCCCGAGGAACCCGGTCACCTGGCCCGGCTCGACGGAGAAGGACACGTCGGTGACCGCGCGGACGGTGCCGAAGCGCTTGGTGAGCCCCGCTGCCTCCACCCGCAGGCCGCCGCGCGCCCCGCCGGCCCGGGTGCCCGGCGGTGCTGCCCCGGCCCCCGCACCCGCCGGTGCCCCCGTCGTCCCCGTGCCCGTCCCCGCCCCGTGGCGCCCCGCAGCCATGCGCCCGACCGTAGCCACCGCGGTCCGTGGCCGGGGGGAGGTGCCGCGGGCGTGGGCCACACTTGACGACCGTGCGCTTCCTCCCCGGACACCAGCCCCCCCACGACCTCACCTACGACGACGTGTTCCTCGTGCCGTCGCGCTCGTCGGTGGGCTCCCGGGCCGACGTCGACCTCACCCCGGTCGACGGCACGGGCGCGACGCTGCCGGTCGTCGTGGCCAACATGACGGCGGTCACCGGCCGGCGGATGGCCGAGACCATGGCCCGCCGCGGAGGCCTGGCGGTGCTGCCGCAGGACGTGCCGATGGACGTGCTGCGCGACGTGGTCGGCTGGGTCAAGCAGCGGCACACGGTGCTGGAGACCCCCGTCGAGGTGGGCCCGGACGACGTCGCCCTGACCGTGCTGCACCTGCTGCCCAAGCGCTCGCACGGTGCCGCGGTCGTCGTCGACCCGGCCGACGGCGCCCTGGTGGGCGTGGTCACCGCGGCCGACTGCCGGGGGGTGGACCGCTACACGCCGGTGCGCGACGTCATGACGCCCGGCCCGGTGGTGCTGGACGCCGACCTCGTCGAGAGCAAGGGCCCCCGCGCCGCGTTCGAGGAGCTCGAGGCCCGCCGCCGCCACTTCGCGCCCGTCGTCGACCCGTCGGGCCGGCCGGTCGGCGCCGTCACCCGGCTCGGCGCGCTGCGCAGCACCATCTACACCCCGGCGACCGACGCCTCCGGGCGCCTGCGCGTGGCGGCCGCGGTCGGCATCAACGGCGACGTCGCGGGCCGCACCCGGGCGATGGTCGAGGCCGGGGTCGACGTCCTCGTCGTCGACACCGCCCACGGGCACCAGGACCGCGCGCTGTCCGCCGTGGCCGCGGCCCGCGCCGCCGCGCCCGGCGTCGTCGTCGTGGCGGGCAACGTCGTCACCGGCGAGGGCGCCCGCGACCTGGTCGCTGCCGGCGCGGACGTCGTCAAGGTCGGCGTCGGCCCCGGCGCGATGTGCACGACGCGCATGATGACCGGCGTCGGCCGGCCGCAGCTGTCCGCGGTGCTCGACACCGTCGCCGCGGCCCGCGAGACCGGGGCGCACGTGTGGGCCGACGGCGGCGTCCGGCACCCCCGCGACGTCGCCATCGCGCTGGCCGCGGGCGCCAGCCAGGTCATGGTCGGCTCGTGGTTCGCCGGCACGTACGAGAGCCCGGGCGACCTGCAGGTGGACGCCGACGGGCGCGAGTACAAGGAGAGCTTCGGGATGGCCTCCAAGCGGGCCGTCACCGCGCGCACCCAGGACGACTCCGCCTTCGACCGGGCCCGCAAGGGCCTGTTCGAGGAGGGCATCTCCTCCTCGCGGATGCGGCTGGACCCGCAGCGCCCGGGCGTGGAGGACCTGCTCGACCAGATCACCTCGGGACTGCGCTCGGCGTGCACGTACGTCGGCGCCTCGGACCTGGCCGAGCTCGCCGACCGCGCCGTCGTGGGCGTGCAGTCGCGGTCCGGCTTCGACGAGGGACGGCCCCTGCCCACCGGGTGGTGACGAGCGTCGCAGGGCCCCGGCTTGATCTCGTCGGGTGCTCGTCGTTACCGTGCCGTTACCGGCTGCACCCGATACCCCTGTGGGTCATCTCCTCAACCGTGCGACGCACCGTGAGCGGCCGGTCACCGTCTCGGCCTCCCCGGCCGCCACCGCCACCTGCCTGGTGCACGACACGACTGGAGCACCCCCGTGCCGCTGCCCTCCTCCGACGGGCACCCCCTGCCCACGCGACGGGCGCTGCGCGACGCCGAGCGCGCCGCGGTCGCCCGTCCCGGCACCCGCCGCGACGCCCGCACCCCGGCTGCGTCGGCGCCCGTCGTCGTCCCGCCGGTCGCCGTGCCCGACCACGTCCTCGAGGGCGCCGACGACACCTAGCTGCCCGGGGTCACCCCCCCCCCCCCCCCCCTCCCCCCCCCA
>NZ_JBBEOI010000287.1 GCF_037860755.1 Aquipuribacter hungaricus
CGCGCACGGCCGGCGGGAGCGCGGCCCCGCCGACGAGGACCGCGTCGAAGCCGCGCAGCGCCTCGAGGACCTCCGGCTGCGCCGTGCCGGCCTCCAGGAGCAGGTCCAGCTGCGCGGGCACGAGCGAGGTGTACCGGCGGCCCCGCGCGCGGCCGGCGAGCGCCGACGCCTCGCGGGCGAACGCCGCGGGGTCGAAGCCGCCCGCGAGGTCGAGCACGGCGGGCCTGGTGCCGGCGACCAGCGAGCGGACGACCACCTGGACCCCGGCGACGGTGTGGGCCGGCACGGCGAGCAGCCAGCTCCCGGCCCCGCCGAGGACGTCGTGGGTGGCGGCGGCGCCGGCCAGGAGGGCGGAGGCGTCCAGGAGCACGTGCTTGGCGCGGCCGGTCGACCCGGTCGTCGACACCACCGCCGCGACCGGGTCCTCGGCGCCGTCCTCGTCCTCGCGCAGCGGGGCGACCGCCTGGGCGGAGGGCTCCCTGCCTGCCGCGTGCGGGGCCACCGCGGGACCGGCCCCGGACAGCGCGGCGCGCAGCGGGGCCAGGAGCGGTCCGCCGTCGGCGCCCACCACGGGCACCGGGAGCACCGGGCGGCCGGTCACCGCCTGGCGCGACCCTGCGCGGGCACCCCGGCGCTCAGACCCGGGCGGCGGACAGCGGGCAGGCCGCGCAGGCAGGGGAGCCGGCGTGGTCGCACGTGGTCCCGCAGGCGGCGTGCGAGCCGCCGGCGTGGGAGTGGCCCGCGTGGGCGTGCCCCGTGACTCCGTCGCGGACGTCGGTGACCGCCGGGGCCGTCCCGTCGGCCGGCGCGCCGGAGGGTACGGCAGAACTGGCAGACCCGGCGGGCACGGCGGTACCGGCGGACCCGGTCGCGGCCGGACCGGTGCCGGCGGCCGCGGGGCCGGGGACGACGACGGGCAGCGAGCTCGTCTCGCCGTGGTCGTGCCCGCACGCGCAGCCCGGGGCGTGGTTGCGGGCGGGGAAGGTGCGCCCGAGCCCGGCGGCGGCGACCGCGACGTGCAGCGCGACGGCGGCGACGACGCTGCCGGTGAGCAGCACGAGCAGGCCGAAGCCGAAGCCCAGGAGCGTGGCCAGCACGAAGCCGTAGCCGCGGCTGCCGCGCCGGGCGCGCCAGGCCTGGAGCAGGCCGGTGGCCAGCGAGGTGACGAGCACCGCGGCCGTGACCGACCAGCCGGTCTCGTCCAGCAGTCCGAGCCCGAAGCCGCGCAGCAGCACCTCGGTCGAGGCGGCGGTGGCGGCGACCGCGAGCAGGGCGCGACGGTCCTGGGGCCGGTGGCCGCGCCGGGCCGCCCACCAGACGACGGCGCCCGCGCCGACGAGCAGGAGCACGGTGACCGCGCCACCCACGGCAGGGGCGGCGACCGCGGAGGGGTTCCACCACAGCGGCACCTGCACCAGGCCCGCCGCGACGGCGGCGAGGGCGACGAGGCCGAGCTGACCGACCACGGTCAGCCGGTGGGCCCCGGCGACAGCGGCGTTGCGGCGGGGCAGCGGACGGGTGTCCCGGGCGAGCCGGGAGACCATCGTGGCCTCCCACGCCGTCCACGCCACGACGGCGGCAGCGACGACCGCGGCAGCGAGCAGGATGTCCACCCCCCCAGCGTAGGAACCCCCGGGGGCCGCCACGAACCCGGGACCGTGATCCCGGGTAACGGTTCGTCATCACGTCGGTAACGGAACGGTCGCCCCGCAGTGTCACGACCGGTCAGCGCTGGGTCATCGAGGTGGGCGGGCCACCCTGCGCGGCCGACCACCGGGCCTCGACGGACGGGGGGACGGGCGTCAGCCCGCCCGGCCGAGGGTCTCGGCGGACAGCCACGCCCCGAGCCAGCCGGGGTGCACGACGTCGTCGGTGGTGCGGAGCTCCGCCTCGCCCCACCAGCGGGAGCCCAGCACGGCCCGCTCCTCCAGCTCGGTGTACGCCGCCGGCGCGGTGACGACCTCGGCGTCGCCGAGCCGGGCGACGAAGTAGTGCTCGTGCTGGCGGTAGGTCACCCCGTCGAAGCCGAACTCCGTGGTGCGCTCCGCGACCGGGCCCTCGAGGGCGTCGACCCGCAGCCCGGTCTCCTCCCACAGCTCGCGGCGGGCGGTCTGCCCGGGGTCCTCGCCGTCCTCGGCACCGCCGCCGGGCGTGAACCACCACGTGCCGTCGTCGGGCCTCGCGGGGTCGCGGCCCAGGAACAGCAGGACCCGGCCGCGGCCGTCGAGCAGCAGCACCCGGGCGGCCTCGCGGTCCACCACGGCCGCGCCCTCGTCGCCGGCGCGCTCGTCGTCGGCCACGTCAGTAGTACCAGGGGAAGGGCGACCAGTCCGGCTCGCGCTTGCCGAGGAAGGCGTCGCGGCCCTCGACCGCCTCGTCGGTCATGTACGCCAGCCGGGTCGCCTCGCCCGCGAACACCTGCTGGCCCATGAGGCCGTCGTCGGTGAGGTTGAGGGCGAACTTCAGCATGCGCTGCGCGGTCGGGGACTTGCCGTTGACCTCGCGGGCCACCTGCAGCGCCTCGGCCTCGAGGTCGGCGTGGTCGGCGACCACGTTGACCGCGCCCATCCGCTGCATCTGCTCCGCGTCGTACGTGCGGCCGAGGAAGAAGATCTCGCGGGCGTTCTTCTGCCCGACCATCTTGGCCAGGTAGGCCGAGCCGTAGCCGGCGTCGAACGAGCCGACGTCGGCGTCGGTCTGCTTGAACCGGGCGTGCTCGCGGCTGGCGACGGTGAGGTCGCAGACGACGTGCAGGGAGTGGCCCCCGCCCGCGGCCCAGCCGCCGACCACGGCGACGACGACCTTGGGCATGGTGCGGACCAGGCGCTGCACCTCCAGCACGTGCAGCCGGCCGCCCTCGGCCGCGGTCCGCCGGGCGTCGACGGTGTCCGCGGTGTCGCCGTCGGCGTACTGGTAGCCCGTCCGGCCCCGGATCCGCTGGTCGCCGCCGGAGCAGAACGCCCGGCCCCCGTCGCGGGGGCTCGGGCCGTTGCCGGTGAGCAGGACGCAGCCGACGTCCGGGGTGCGGCGGGCGTGGTCGAGCACGGCGTACAGCTCGTCGACGGTGTGCGGGCGGAACGCGTTGCGCACCTCGGGCCGGTCGAACGCGACCCGGACGGTCCCGGCGACCGGGCCGGGCAGCACGCAGCGGTGGTAGGTGATGTCGGTGAGCGCCTCGCGGCCGAGCTCCGCGGGGTCGACCTCGCGCCAGGCGGCCGGGTCGAAGGTGTCGGAGACGTCAGCCAGGGCGGGCACCCGGGGAGCCTAGGGCGCGGGGCCCCGGCCAGACTGGCCGCCGTGGCCCCCGACCTCCCGCTGCCCTCGCAGGTCCACGTCGTCGCCCTGCCGATGGCGCGGCGGTTCCGGGGGATCGACGTGCGCGAGGCCGTGCTCGTCGACGGGCCGGCCGGGTGGGGCGAGTTCTCCCCGTTCGAGGGCTACGACGACGCCGAGTCCTCGCGCTGGCTCGCCGCCTGCCTGGAGGCCGCCTACCTGGGCCCGCCCCGGCCGCTGCGCGAGCGCGTCGAGGTCAACGCCACCGTCCCGGCCGTGCCCGCCGCCGACGTGGCCGCGGTGCTCGCCCGGTTCCCCGGCTGCCGCACGGCCAAGGTCAAGGTGGCCGAGCGGGGGCAGGTGCTCGCCGACGACCTGGACCGGGTGGCGGCGGTGCGGGACGTGCTCGGGCCCGGCGGGCGGGTCCGCGTGGACGCCAACGGCGGCTGGGACGCCGCGCAGGCCCTCGACGCGCTGCGCGGGATCGCCCGGGTGCTGGGACCTGGGCTGGACTACGCCGAGCAGCCCGTCGCCGGCCTGGAGGACATGGTGCGGCTGCGGACGTCGCTGGCCGCCGCGGGGCTGGAGGTGCCGCTGGCCGCGGACGAGCTGCTCCGACGGGCCGAGGACCCGCTGGCCGTCGCGCTCGCTGGCGCGGCCGACGTGGTCGTGGTCAAGGTGGCGCCCCTGGGCGGGGTGCGGCGGCTGCTCGAGGTCGCCGAGGAGCTGCGCGAGCGGTACGCGGTCGGGCTGACGGTGAGCTCGGCCCTGGACACCTCGGTCGGCCTGTCGGACGGCGTCGCCGCGGCGGCCGCCCTGCCCGGCCCGGTGCGCGCGGCGGGGCTC
>NZ_JBBEOI010000288.1 GCF_037860755.1 Aquipuribacter hungaricus
GCGCTCGCTGCGGCCCAGGTCGCGGAGCGGGTGGCGGTGGCCTGCCGCGCCGAGGGCCTGGGCACCCGGGTCCTGCTCGTGCCCGGCGCCGTGCGCGTCGAGCCTGTGACCGTCGGGCCCGCGCGCGTCGACGCCACGGACGTCGACGCAAGGCACAGCTAGCCCGGAGCGCGGCCTGCGCGGCCGCCGGTCCCGATCGGTGCCGACCAGTGCCGACCGGTGCTACGAGCGGCCGGAGGTCGCCGACGGCGTGTGGGTCTGCAGCGTCATCCGCGGGCCACGTCGCGGCCGGGTGGCCCCGGCGAGCTCGAGCAGGCGCTGCACCCGGTACCGGTGCCCGGCGTAGCAGGCGATGACCTCGGCGCAGCCGTCGTCGTCGAGGACCTCGCCGGTCAGCGCCCACGACACGTTCTTGGCCACGTGGTAGTCGTCGAAGCTGAACGCGTCCGGGTCGCCGTGGGCGCGCTGGCGGACCTCGGCGGCGGTCCACCGGCCCACGCCGGGCAGGCTGCGCAGGACCGGCTCGACCTCGCCGTGGGTCCGCTCGAGCGTGGCCTCCAGCCGGCCGGCGACCCGGGCCGCGCGGACGACGACCGCGCTGCGGCGCCCCTCGACGCCGGCACGCAGCCACTCCCAGGTCGGGACCTGCGCCCACTGCTGGGGCGTGGGCGGCACCATCATCCCCTCGGCGGGGCCGCCCTCCCGGGCCGGGGCGCCGGGCGCGGGGCAGCCGTGGAGGCGCACCAGGGCCCGCAGCGAGCGCCGTGCCTCCAGGCCGGTGACGACCTGCTCGACCGCGGCGCCCACCATCGCCTCCAGCACCGCACGGCTGCGGGGCGTCCGCCAGCCCGGGCGGGACCGCCACGCCTGCACGAGCACCGGGTGCTCCGGGCGGGGGCGGAACGCGCCGTGGCCGGTCTCGTCGTCGCAGTCGCGCCCGCCCAGGAGGTCCGGCACCCCGTCGAGGAGCCAGTCCGCGCCGGGTCCCCAGGCCTGCGCCCGGACCACGGCGAGGGCGGGGACGACGCGCAGGTGGAGCAGGCCCGGCCCGTCGGGCGTCAGGGTCGCCCTGAACAGCCCGCCGCTGCCGTCGCGGCGGTGGCAGGGGTCGCCGCCGCCGCGGGTGAGCGTGCCGAGGGTGCCGTACAGGTCGACCGGCCGGCCGGGCACCCACTCACGCACGGCACCGTCCGGGGCGCCGCCGGGCCTGCGCTGGGCGGGGGCCGTCATGCCGGGCCCCGGACCGTGCCGTCGCCGGGCTGCTCCTCGGGCGCCGGACCCGGAGGGGGGACGTCGCCGGGCTGCCCCTCGCGGGGCACGGCACCGGGCCCGTCGACGGCACCCGGCGCGGGGTCAGGGTCGTGGTCCCCGGCCCCGGCCCCGGCCCCGGACACAGGTCCGTCACCGCCCGCCCTCGCCAACGCCTTGGTGCGCCGCTTCTCCAGCACGATGGCGATCCCCGCCAGCCCCAGGTCGGAGGCGCTCATCAGCACCCGCGACACCACCGCCACGAGCAGCGCGCGCCCAGGGCTCAGGACGCCGGAGAGCATGAGCACCAGCGCCGCCTCGCGGGCGCCCGCCCCCGCCGGGCTGATGAACGCGACGAAGCCGACGCACCAGGCGAGCGCGAACGCCGTCACCGACAGCACGACCAGGCGCACCGACAGCTCGAGGTCGCCGACCCGCTCGACGAGCACGAGGGTCTGCAGGCCGATCGCCAGCCACGAAGCGAAGGCCCAGGCCGTGGTCCGCAGCGCACCGCGGTGGCTGACCGAGTGCTCGAGCGGAGGACGGCGGGCAAGGGCGAGCACCCGGTCCAGCACCCGGTTGAGCACGGGCGGGTACAGCAGGGCCAGCAGCGGGAGCACGAGCACCGCCAGCCAGCGGTAGCCGCCGGGCAGAAGGTCGGGGACCAGCGCGAAGCCGGCCACGCCGAGCAGCAGGGCCGTGGTGAAGACGATGACGACGTGGACGACGGTGGCCGAGGCCGAGCGCCTGCGGGAGATGCCGTGGTCGGCGGCGAGCTCGACCTGGGCGACGACGTGCCACAGGCTGCCGGGCAGGTACTTGCCGAGCTGCCCGACGAAGAACACCTGTCCGGTCGCCCGGGTGGACATCACGCTGCCCAGGTCCGCCAGCACCGAGCGCCACGCGACCGCCGACAGCACGACGTTGGCCACGGTGAAGACCAGCGCGAGCAGCAACGACGGCACGCCCAGCCGGCGGACCCCGACGAGGAACTCCTCGCCGTCCACGGCGAGGGCGAGCACCGCCAGCGCGACGACGACGGCGAGGAACACCCACCGGAACACCCGGGACCGCACGAGCCCCTGGCCGCGCTGGACGAGCGCCTCACCGCGTCCCCCGCTCACGGCACGCCCCCGGAGGGGGGCTGTGCCCGACGGCTCAGCTGCTGTCCCGGGAGCGCACGATGAGGTCTGCCAGCAGCCCCATCATCCCGATGAGCAGGCCCGTGACCAGGAGCAGGACCGTGTTGTCGGCCAGGGAGAACAGCGCGCGGAACTGGTCGAACACCAGCTTGGCCGTGCCGACCGCCAGGAGCACGAGCGAGATGGGCAGCAGGATCCGCAGCGGGTCGAAGTACATGACCATCCGGAGGATCTGCAGGATGTACCGGTAGGCGTCGCGGACGAACCGGAACTTCGACACCCCGGCGCGCTTGGCGTAGCTGATCGGCTCGTAGCGGATGTCGTGCTGGTTGGACAGGAACGAGATCGTCAGCGTCGTCACGCACGAGAACCCGGGCGGCAGCAGGCGCAGGTACGGCAGCGACACGTCGCGGCGGAACGCCCGCAGGCCGGAGTTGAGGTCGGGGATCGTCTGGTGGGTGAGCACCTCGGCGAACTTGCGGATGACGAACTTGGCCGGCACCCGCAGCCACTTGTGGGTGCCCTCCTCCGTGGTCCGGGCCCCGACGACCTGGTCGTAGGCGTCGTCGTCCAGCAGCATCCGGACGAACTCCGGGATGCGCTCGTTGGGGTACGTCATGTCCGCGTCGGTCCACACGACGATGTCGCCGCGGGCCTCGCGCGTGCCGATCCGCCGGGCGGTGCCGGAGCCACCGTTGCGCCGGAACGGCATGAGCCGCATCCGCGGGAACCGGGGCTGGGCGGCGGTGAGCACCGCGAGCGTCCCGTCGGTCGAGGCGTCGTCGATGACGAGCAGCTCGTAGGACATGCCGTCCGCGTCCATGGCCGCGGTGATCCGCTCGACCTCGGCCAGCACGTGCTCCTGCTCGTTGTAGCAGGGCAGGACCACCGTCGCGGTGAGCCGCGGGCCGGGGCTGGTGTCGCGGACGAGGACGCCGGGGGCGGCCACGACGGGGTGCACGACGCCCGGCTGCCCGGCGCCCGGCGGCGGGAAGCCCTCAGGGGCGGACGCGACGGCGGAGGTCACGGGGGACGGCTGGCGGGACGGGGGCCCCGGGAGCCCGTCGACGGTGGGCTCGGCGGTGCGGCGCAGATCGTCCATGGCCCGGACAGCGTATCCCCGGGACGCCGGTGTGCCGGGCAGCCGTGCCGTGCCACGGTGGGGGCGTGCGCCTGCCCACGAGCCCTTCCGGCGGTCCCCCCGACGGCCCCCCGGACACCCCCGCCGCGCCCGCCGGCGCCGCCACGGACGCGGTGGCCCTGCTGCGCCAGCTCGGTGCCGACCCCCGGCCCCGGCTCACCTGGTACGGCCCGGACGACCAGCGCGTCGAGCTGACCGGGCGCGTCCTGCACACCTGGGTCGCCAAGACCGCGCACCTGCTGCTGGAGGAGGCCGACGTCGTCCCGGGCAGCCGGGTCCTCGTGCGGCTCGGCGCGGACTGGCGCGCGCCGGTGTTCTGGCTGGCGGCCTGGTACCTCGGTGCGCAGGTGCTCCACCAGGACCAGGGCGCCCCGGCCGACGTCGACGTCGTCGGGCTGTCGGAGGTGCGCGGGGACCACGAGGCGGCGCGGAGCACGACGGCCGTCCTCGTCGTCGTCCCGCCCGGCGCCGTCGCCGCCCCGGCGGAGGGCCTGCCCCCGGGCGCCGTCGACTACGGCGGCGAGGTGTCCGGGTTCCCCGACGTGCCGCCCGCCCCCGGCCCGCGCACCCCGCTCGGCCC
>NZ_JBBEOI010000289.1 GCF_037860755.1 Aquipuribacter hungaricus
AGCGCCGCCGACGGCACCAGCCGCACCGCGGTCCCGGGGCAGGTGGCCCGCGCGGCGGCGGCGAGCTCCTCGGGCGCAGGCCGGGCTGCGGGGTCAGGGTCGAGCGCGGCGGTCACGGCGGCTGTCAGCCGCGACGGGCACGACGGCGCGAGCAGCCCCAGGGGGAGGCGGTCCTCCTCGACCGGGGGGACGGCACCCGTCAGCGCGAGCCAGGCGGCCGCACCGAGCCCGTGCACGTCGGCCGCGGGACCGGGCGCCGCACCGGCCAGCACCTCGGGCGCGGCGAAGCCGGGGGTGGCCCAGGCGGTCCCGCTGCCCGCCAGCCGCGCGACGCCGAGGTCGGCCAGCACCGGTCGCCCCCGGTCGACGAACAGGACGTTGGCGGCGGTGACGTCACCGTGCACGACCCCCCGGGCGTGCAGCGCCGCCAGCGCGTCCGCCAGCGGCGCCACCACCGTGACGACCTCGCCCGGCGTCAGCGTCCCCCGCGCCGCGACCTGCGCCGCCAGCGAGCCGCCGGACGCCAGGTCGGTGACCAGCGCCGGCGGGTCGCTGCAGACGCGGCGGACGGCCAGCACGTGCGGGTGGCGCAGACCCCCGAGCAGGGCGCCCTCGCGCGCGAGCAGCCAGCCGGCATCCTCGACGGCACCCGCCTCGCCCGCAGCGTTCCCGCCCCCGGCGCGCGCGCCCGCAGCCGTCCCGCCCGCAGCGCTCGGACCAGCGCCCGGACGCCGGTGGAGCAGCTTGACCGCCACCCGCTCACCGGTGGCGACATCGGTGCCCGCCCACACCGAGCCCGAGCCGCCGGAGCCCACCGGCGACCCGAGGACCACCCCGGCGACCTCGTCGCCCTCGCGCGGCCCGTCGTCCTGCGCCACGCCCGTGCTGCGTCGTCCCGCCACCCCCCGATGCCACCACGGGGCGCCGCTGGCCCGCGGGCGTCGTCCACAGGGCTGCGGCTACGGTGCTGTCGTGCCTGCCCGCGCCGGGACCCCTGCCGGTCCCTCCCCCGTCGACGCCTCCGCCCCGCCCGCCAGCGCCGACGTCGTCGTCGTCGGGGCCGGCCTCGCCGGGCTGGCCTGCGCGCGCGAGCTCATGGGCAGCGGGCTGGACGTCCTCGTCCTCGAGGCCGACGACGAGGTCGGCGGCCGGGTGCGGACCGACGACGTCGACGGCGTCCTCGTCGACCGGGGCTTCCAGCTGCTCAACCCCACCTACCCGGCCCTGCCGAGGGTCGTCGACGTCGACGCCCTCCGCCTGCAGCCGCTCGGCGCGGGCGTGGTCGTCGCCCGCGGCGAGCCCGTCGTCCGCACGCTGCTGGCCGACCCCGTCCGCCGACCCGACGCGCTCCCGGGCATGCTCCGCTCCGGCCTGCTGCCCGCCGGCGACCTGCTGGGCCTGGTGCGCCTGGTGGCCCGTGCGGTCCTCACCCCGGTCCCCAGGCTCGAGCGCGCACCCGACGTCGGCTGGCACGCCGCGTTCGACGCCGCAGGCCTCACCGGCCCGCTGCGCCGCCAGGTCGTGGAGCCCTTCCTCACCGGCACCCTCGCCGACGCCGACGGGACCACCTCGCGGCGCTACGTCGACCTGCTGCTGCGCTCCTTCGTCGCTGCGGGCCTGCTCGGTTCCCCCGGTCTACCGGTGGGCGGCATGCAGGCGTTCTCCGACGCGGTGGCCGCCCCCCTGCCCGCCGGCAGCGTCCGCACGGGCGCCCGCGTCCGTGCGACGACGCGGGGGCCGGACGGCTGGCAGGTGTCCGGCGACCACGCCGACGGACCGTTCCAGGTGCGCGCGCGCACGCTCGTCCTGGCCGGGGCGGCCCCCGCCACCGGCGCGCTGCTGGGCCGTCCCACCCCGCCCGACCGCGTCCTCACGACCGTCTGGCACGTGAGCGAGGAGCCCCTGGGCACCGGGCGGCGCGGCCGCTACCTCCACGTCTCCGGGGACGGCAGCCACCGCCGTCGTCACGGCCTGGTCAACACCGTCGTGGTCAGCCGCAGCGCGCCCGGCTACCTCCCGCCCCGCCTGGACGGTCGCGCCGACCTCGTCGCGACGACGGTCCTCGGCACCCTCGGCGAGCGGGCGGGCGAGCGTCCCGCGGCAGTGCTGGCCTCCGTCCGCGACCAGGCCGCCCGGGTGCTCGGCACCTCCCCCCGGCTGCTCGGCCACGAGGTCGCCGTGCACGAGGTGGTCGACGCCCTCCCCCGCCGGGACCTGCCCCTGCGGACCCGTCGTCCCGTGGACCTCGGCGACGGCCTGGTCGTCGTCGGCGACCACCGCGACACCCCGTCGATCCAGGGCGCCCTCGTGTCCGGCAGGCGCGGGGCCGGCGCGGTCCTCGCCCACCTCGGCCTGCGCCCCGCGGGCAGCGCCGAGACCGGCAGCGACGGCACCTACGGCGGCAGCAGCACTGCCGACAGCAGCAGCTCCCCCCGCGGCACCGCCCCGACGGGCGGGACGACCCCCACGCACCCGGAGGCCACCCGTGCCCGCTGACGTCCCCACCATCGTCGCGACGTCGGGCGGCTGGGTGCCCGGGCGGCGCACCCGCGTCGCGTTCGGCCCGCTGGTGCACCACTGCCTCGACCTGTCGGGCGTGAGCGGCCGCACCCCGAGAGTCACCCACCTGGGCACCGCGGGCGGCGACCAGGCGCACTGGAACAGCTGGGTGCTCGAGGCGGGCCGCGAGGCCGGCATCGACGTGACGAACCTGTCGCTGTTCCCGATGCCCAGCGTCGACGACGTGCTCGGCCACCTGCTCGAGGCGGACGTGGTGTGGGTCAACGGCGGCTCGGTCGTCAACCTGCTCGCCGTCTGGCGGGCGCACGGCCTGGACCGGGTGATGCGGCAGGTCTGGGAGGCCGGCGTCGTCCTCGGCGGGGTGAGCGCCGGGTCGATCTGCTGGCACACCGGCGGGACCACGGACTCCTTCGGGCCCGGCCTGGACCCGGTCACCGACGGGCTCGGGCTCGTCCCGTACGCCAACGGCGTCCACTACGACTCCGAGGCCCGCCGGCGCCCCCTGGTGCACGCCCTCGTCGCCGACGGCACGCTCGGGCGGACCTACTGCACCGACGACGGGGCCGGCCTCGTCTACCGCGGTACAGAGCTGGCGCAGGCCGTCGTCGAGCGCGACGGCGCAGGTGCCTACGTCGTGGAGCGGGACGCCTCGGGCGCGGCCGTGGAGGAGCGCCTGGACGTCGTGGACGTCCGCCGGTGAGCGCCCTCCCCCGTCCCGACCAGGCCGCCCTGCTCGAGGCGGTGCGCCCCGTCCCCGACGCCGGGGCCGCCGCGGCCGCGCGCCAGCGGCTCGCCGCCCTCGCCACCCCGCCGGGTGCGCTCGGCCGCATCGGCGAGACCGCCGTGTGGTGGGCCGGCGTCCGGGGCACCGCGACCCCTCCTCCGCCGCAGGAGGTGCACCTGCACGTGGTGGCCGGCGACCACGGGGTCACCACCCGGGGAGTCTCGGCCTTCCCCGCGGCCGTGACGCCGCTCATGGTCCAGGCGTTCCTGGACGGCGGCGCCGCCGCCACGGTGCTCGCCCGCCACCTGGGCGTCCGGGTGAGGACGCACGACCTCTCCGTCGACGTCGACTGGCCCGCCGGCACCGACCCGGACCTGGTCGCCCACAAGGTCCGCCGCGGCTCGGGCAGCATCGACACCGAGGACGCGCTCAGCCCCGCCGAGACCGACGCCGCCCTCGCCGCAGGGGCCGCCATCGCCGACGCCTCCGTCGACGCGGGCGCGGACCTGCTCGTCGTCGGCGACATGGGCATCGGCAACACCACCCCGTCCGCCGCCCTCGTCGCCGCCCTGCTGGGCCTGGGCGCCCCCACGGTCACCGGTCGCGGCACCGGTGTCGACGACGCCGGCCTGGCACGCAAGACCGAGGTCGTCGCCCTGGCCCTGGCTCGGGCGCGGGAGCGCCACGGGGCGGACCCGCTGCGGCTGCTCGGGGCGCTCGGCGGGGCCGACCTGGCCGCCATGGCCGGGATCTGCCTGCAGGCCGCCCGCCGCCGCACCCCGGTCCTGCTCGACGGGGTGGTCGTCACCGCCGCCGCGCTGGCCGCGGAACGGCTGGCCCCCGGGACCGCCGCGTGGTTC
>NZ_JBBEOI010000290.1 GCF_037860755.1 Aquipuribacter hungaricus
ACCTGCGCGCCCACCTGCGGCACGACCCCGCCGGGGCCCCGCCGCGCGAGCGCGAGCAGCCGGCGCCCGGGCGGGGTGAGCACGACGGCCGCGGCCGCCACCAGGCCGGCCAGGGTCGACAGCAGCGACGGGAGCCGCAGCGAGGACGCCACCTGCTCCGCCTGCGCGACCGCGTCCGCGGGCAGCCCCGCCGTCGGGTCGACGGGCGCTGCGGGCGCGGCCGTCCACGGCACGAGCAACCAGGTGAGGTCCGCGGCCAGGGCGACGACGACGAGGGCGACCCCGACGAGCACAGGGGGCAGGGCGGAGGAGGGGGCGGCAGCAGGGCCGGCAGGCTCGGACCTCGCCGTGGCGCTCATGCCCCCAGGGTCACACCCGCCGCCGGGCCGGGCGCGCCCGCACCCTCAGGGGCGCAGCGCGGGCGGGACGACCAGCACCGGCCGGGCGCGGCCGTCGACGTCCTGGACGAGCGCGACGAGCCGGCCGGCCGGGTCGATGGCGGCGACCACGCCGTCACCGGTCCCCCACGGCTCGAGCCGCCGGCCGTGGCCGAGCAGGGTCGCGTCCTCCGCCGACACGTCCCGTACGCCGAAGCAGCGGCGCGAGGCGGCCGCGAGGTCGAGCATCGCCGCGCCGACCACCTCGCGGGCCGCGTCGAGGTCCGCGTCGGGGGCACGCCGGCCGGGCACCTGCACGGCCTCGTCCTCGCCGAACGGGCCCGACGCGCTCCGGCGCAGCGCCGTCAGGTGACCGCCGACACCGAGGGCCGCGCCGAGGTCGCGGGCGAGGGCCCGGACGTAGGTCCCCGACGACACCTCGGCGACCACGTCGACGTCCAGCGCCGCGTGCCCCGCGCCGCCGGTCGCACCGGCGGGCACGGCGCGGACGTCGAGCACCTCGAGCCGGTGGACCGTCACGGGGCGGGCGGCCAGCTCGACGTCCTCCCCGGCGCGCACCCGGCTGTAGGAGCGACGGCCGTCGACCTTGATGGCGCTGACGGTCGAGGGAACCTGCAGCACGGGCCCCCTCAGCGCCCCCAGCGCCGCCTCGACCGCGGCCCGGTCGAGCCCGGCCACGTCGGCCCCGCCGCTGACCTCGCCCTCGGCGTCGTCGGTCACGGTGGAGACCCCGAGCCGCACCGTCGCCAGGTATGTCTTGTCGTGGCCGACCAGGTACGTGAGCAGCCGGGTGGCCCAGCCGACGCCGAGCACGAGCACGCCCGTCGCCATCGGGTCGAGCGTGCCGGCGTGCCCCACCCGCCGGGTCTGGACGAGCTTCCGGGTCCGGGCGACCACGTCGTGGCTCGACACGCCCTGCGGCTTGTCGACCACGAGCAGGCCGCACGGGCCGGTGAGCTCGTCGGCGGGCACCCTCAGCCGCGCTCGGGGCGCTCGGTCGAGCCGTCGCCCAGGGCGTCGGCGGGGGCCCCGAAGGCCTCGTCGCGGAAGGCCGCCCCGAGGCCGTCACCGGCTGGAGCGTCGTCCTCGTCGTCGTCCTCGTCGTCGTCCTCGTCGACCACGCGGGGCGCCTTGTACGGGTCGGCGTCGCCGGCCGGCTGGGCGCCGACCGCGGCGGCGGCGATCTCGGCGTCCCGGGCGCGGGCCGCGGCGAGCACGTCGTCGATCCGGCTGGCCGCCTCGGGCACGCCGTCCAGGACGAACTCGAGGGTCGGGGTGAGCCGCATCCCGGTCTGCTTGCCCACCTCGGCACGCAGCAGCCCGCGGGCGGACTCCAGCGCGGCGGCGGTGCCCTCGCGCTCCTCGTCCCCGCCGTAGACGGTCCAGAAGACGGTGGCGTGCTGCAGGTCGTTGGTCACCCGGGCGTCGGTGAGGGTGACGAAGCCGAGGCGGGGGTCCTTCACGCGCTTGTCGAGCGTCTCGGCGACGACGACCTTGATGCGGTCGGCGAGCCGTCGGGCGCGGGCGGGGTCAGCCATGTCTGCCTCCTCGTGGGTGGTGCCTGGGACGGACGGCGCCGCCGGGGAGCTCCCCGGCGGCGCCGTCCGTCTGTCGGTGGTGCAGGCCTCGCGGCCGTCGTGCGTCGACCTCAGGCGCGCGGCTTCTCGCGCATCTCGAAGGTCTCGACCACGTCGTCGGGCTGGATGTCGTTGAACGACCCCAGGCCGATACCGCACTCGTAGCCCTCACGGACCTCGGTCGCGTCGTCCTTGAACCGGCGCAGCGACTCGATCTTGAGGTTGTCGCCGATGACGACACCGTCGCGGGTGAGGCGGGCGCTGGTGTTGCGACGGATGAGGCCGGACCGGACCAGCGCACCGGCGATGTTGCCGAACTTGCTGGAGCGGAACACCTCGCGGATCTCCGCGGTGCCGAGCTGGACCTCTTCGTACTCGGGCTTCAGCAGGCCCTTGAGGCCCTGCTCCACGTCCTCGATCGCCGCGTAGATGACCGAGTAGTAGCGCATGTCGACGCCCTCGCGGTCGGCCAGCTGGGTCGCCGGGCCGTCCGGTCGGACGTTGAAGCCGATGATGATCGCGTTGGACGCGCTGGCCAGCATGACGTTGGTGCGGGTGATGGCACCCACGCCGCGGTCGATGATGCGCAGCTGCACGTCGTCGCCCACGTCGAGCTGGACCAGGGCCTCCTCCAGCGCCTCGACCGAGCCGGAGACGTCGCCCTTGAGGATGAGGTTGAGCGTCTCGACCTTGCCGGCCTGCAGGGCCTGGGTGAAGTCCTCCAGCGTGATGCGCTTGCGGGCCTTGGCCAGCACCGCGTTGCGCTCCACCGCCTGGCGCTTCTCGGCGATCTGGCGGGCGGTGCGGTCGTCGGGCGCCACGAGGAACGAGTCGCCGGCGCCGGGCACGCTGGTCAGGCCGAGGACCTGGACCGGGCGTGCCGGGAGCGCCTCGGGCAGCGCACCGCCGTGCTCGTCGAACATGGCGCGCACGCGGCCGTACGCCGTGCCGGCGACGATCGCGTCACCGACGCGCAGCGTGCCGGACTGGACGAGGACGGTGGCGACGGGGCCGCGGCCCTTGTCGAGGTTGGCCTCGATGGAGACACCGCGGGCGTCCTTGTCGGCCCGGGCCCGCAGGTCCAGCGCCGCGTCCGCGGTGAGGAGCACCGCGTCCAGCAGCTCGTCGATGCCGACGCGCTGGAGCGCGGAGACCTCGACGAACATCGTGTTGCCGCCGTAGTCCTCGCTCACCAGCCCGTACTCGGCGAGCTGGCCCTTGACCTTGTCCGGGTTGGCGCCGGCGCGGTCGATCTTGTTGACCGCGACGACCACCGGGACGTCGGCGGCGAGGGCGTGGTTGAGCGCCTCCACCGTCTGCGGCATGACGCCGTCGTCCGCGGCGACCACGAGGATCGCGATGTCGGTGACCTTGGCACCACGGGCACGCATGGCCGTGAAGGCCTCGTGGCCCGGGGTGTCGATGAACGTGATCGCCCGGTCGATGTCCTCGTGCACGTGGCGCACCTGGTAGGCGCCGATGTGCTGGGTGATGCCGCCGGACTCGCCCGCGACCACGTCGGTCTGCCGGATCGCGTCCAGCAGCTTGGTCTTGCCGTGGTCGACGTGGCCCATGACGGTGACGACCGGCGGGCGGGCGACGACGTACTCCTCGTCGTCCTCCTCGTCCAGGTCGATGTCGAAGCCGCTGAGCAGCTCACGGTCCTCGTCCTCGGGCGAGACGATCTGGACGTCGTAGCCCAGCTCGGTGCCGATGAGCAGGAACGTGTCCTCGTCGAGGCTCTGCGTGGCCGTGGCCATCTCGCCGAGCCCGAACAGGACGCGCACCAGCGAGCCGGGGTTCGCGTCGATCTTGTCCGCGAAGTCCGTCAGGCTCGAGCCGCGACGCAGCCGGACGACGGTGGTGCCGTCGCCGCGGGGGACGTCGAAGCCGCCCATCGTCGGCGCGGACATGTTGTCGAACTCCTGGCGCTTGGCCCGCTTGGACTTGCGCGCCCGGACCGGACGACCGCCACCGCGGCCGAACGCGCCCTGCGTGCCGCCGCGGCCGCGGGAGCCCTTGCCGAAGCCACCGCTGGTGGGCATGCGGCCGGGACCACCGGGACCGCCGGGAGCGCCGCCGGGACCACCGGGGCCGCTGGGGCCGCCGCC
>NZ_JBBEOI010000291.1 GCF_037860755.1 Aquipuribacter hungaricus
GCCTGCGCCAGCGCGGTGGCCGCGCGAGCCATGGCCCGGTGCGCCGTGGCCAGCGCGTCGTCGCCGGGGACGTCGCGGTCGGCGCCGGGCTGCCGGGCGACGGCCTCGGTGCAGCAGCGCCACACCGTCTCCCGGCACGCGCGGACCGCGACGAGCAGCACCTCGTCCCGGCGGCCGGCGTGCTCGAGCACCTGCAGGACCCGGCGGCTCGCCCGGTCCACCCGCTCGAAGTCCGCCCGCCACAGCCCCTCGCCGAGCGGGTGGGTCCGGCGGAACCGGTCGAACAGCCTGCTCAGAGGTACTGGCCCGTGGCGGTCGGCGGGCCCTCGTGGCCCGGGGCGGGGACGGGGGCGGCGGGCAGGGCCTGGCGCCGGATCTGCTCCAGCTGGGCCCGGGCCGCCATCTGCTGCGCGAACAGCGTCGTCTGGATGCCGTGGAACAGGCCCTCGAGCCAGCCGACGAGCTGGGCCTGCGCGATCCGCAGCTCGGACTCGCTCGGGGTGGAGCCGGGCGAGAAGGGGAGCGCGATGCGCCGCAGCTCCGCGACCAGGTCGTCCGCCAGCCCGCTCTCGAGCTCGGCGATGGACCGCGCGTGCACGTCGGCCAGGCGGGCGCGGCCGGCCTCGTCCAGCGGGGCGGTCCGGACCTCCTCCAGCAGCTGCTTGACCATGCTGCCGATCCGCATGACCTTGGCGGGCTGCTCGACCATGCCGGCCAGGCCCTCCTCGGAGGTGTCCGTGGTGACGGACATGCCCTGCGGGGTGACGACCACGACCCGGTCCCGGTCCGCCGAGCGCTGACCGGTCCCGCCGTCCGCCGCGCCGTCCTGGCCGGTCACCTGGCCGCTCACCTGGCCGTCCGGGAGCGCCACGGGGGCGTCGTCGCGGGCGTCGTCGGGGACCGGGGAGAGGGTGTCGTCCACCCGCCCATCGTGCGCCATCACGGCACCAGGAGCACCTTCCCGACGTGCTCGCCGGCCTCCAGGACGCGGTGGCCCTCGGCGGCGTCGGCCAGCGGCAGCACCCGGTCCACGACCGGGCGCACCCGGCCGGCGGCGACCAGCGGCCACACCTGCTCGACGACGGCGGCGCAGATCTCGGCCTTCTCCTGCCAGGGCCGCGAGCGCAGGGTGCTGCCGTGCAGCGACAGGCGTCGCGTCATGAGCGCCGCCATGTCGAGCTCCGCGCCCCGCCCTCCCATGAGGCCGATGACCACGAGCCGGCCGCCGGTGCGCAGCAGCCGGACGTGCAGGTCGAGGTACCGCGCCCCGACCGGGTCGAGCACGACGTCGACGCCCTCGCCGTCGGTGAGCTCGAGGACCCGCGCGTGCAGGTCGTCGGCGCGGTAGTCGACGACCGCGTCGGCCCCGAACGGCGCCGCCGCCGCGACCTTGGCCGGCGAGCCCGCCGTCGCCAGCGTCCGGGCGCCCAGGGCGTGCGCGAGCTGCGTGGCGAAGGTGCCGATCCCGCTCGTCGCGCCGTGCACGAGGAACGTCTCGCCGGCACGCAGCCCGGCGCGGGCGACGACGGTGCTGTGGACGGTGGCGGCGGCCTCGGGCAGCGCCGCCGCGTCGACGAGGTCCACGCCGTCGGGCACGGGCATGACCTGCCCTGCCCGCACGACGACGCGCTCGGCGTACCCGCCACCGTCGAGCAGCGCGCACACCCGGTCGCCGACCCGCAGCCCGGTCACGCCCTCGCCGACCTCCGACACCGTGCCCGAGCACTCGAGGCCGGGCCAGCCCGGTGCCCCCTCGGGGGCGGGGTAGCGGCCCTGGCGCTCGAGCAGGTCGGCGCGGTTGAGCCCGGCCGCGGCCACGTCGACGACCACCTCGCCCGGTCCGGCGACAGGGTCGGGGACCTCGCGGACGACGAGCACCTCGGGCCCGCCCGGCTGCTGCACGACGACGGCTCTCATCCGGGCGACGGTAGGCGAGACCGGCCGCCCGCAGCGACACGCCCCCGGCGCGGGGCCGTTCGGGTGGTGGTGGCCCCCCACCCCCTCCAGCCCCGGCCGCCCGGTGCCGAACAGCACCGTGACCGGCTGCTCTGGCGGGTCGGTCGTCGTCGTCCCACGAGAGGTACGCCATGCTGCGTTCTGCCGGTATCCGGTCGAAGATCCTCGCGGTCCTGGTGCTGCCGCTGGTGCTCCTGGCCCTGACGGCCGGGATCCTCGGCACCCAGCAGGTGCTCCGGGCGCGCGAGGCGCAGCAGGCGGAGCGGCTGACCGAGGTCGGCGGCATCCTCCAGCAGCTCGCCCTCGACCTGGCCGTCGAGCGGTCCACGACGAAGGCCGTCCTCCAGGGCGACGCCGCGGCCGTGCAGGCCCTGCCCGGGGTCCGGGCGACCGTCGACGGCGGCATGGCCCAGGTCGACGAGGCCGTCGGCCGCGTCGAGCTGGAGCGCCTCCCCGTCCGCGTCAGCCAGGCCGTCGACGCCACCCTCGCCACCCAGGAGACGCTGCGGACGCTGCGCACGGGGGTCGACGACGGCAGCGTCCTGCTCGGCCGTGCCTCCGCCGTCTTCGACGAGGTCGTCGACGCGCACCTGCAGCTGCCGGCGCGCGTCGGCCCGACGGTCGGCGACCAGCAGACCGCCGACCTCGTGGTCGGCCAGGGGCACCTGCTCCGGGCCCGCGACCTCTACCTCGACGAGCGCGAGATCGGCCTGCGGCTGCTCGCCGGCACCGCCACCGGCACCGACATCTCCGACCTCAAGGCGATGGAGAGCGCGCAGTCCGAGGCCCTCGAGCTGTGGGCCTTCGCCGTGGGCGCCCCCGACGACGCGGCCCAGGAGCTCGACGCCCCCGGCGACCGGCGGGGGAGCGGCTGGTCCGTGACCGCCGCCCGCTCGACGCTCGGCTCGCCGACCGCCACCAGCCAGACCGCCCTGACGCCCGAGGCGTGGCAGAGCACGGTCGACGCCCGGCTCGCCAGCCTGCAGGAGGTCATCGACGACAACGTCCGGCAGGCCTCCGACCGCGCCTCCGCCGCGGCGGTCACCAGCACGACCCTCGCCGCGCTCGTCGTCGCCGTGGCCGTCCTCGGCCTGGGCGTCGCCGTGACGACCTCGCTCGTCCTGTCCCGCCGCATCGTCCGGCCGCTGCGCCAGCTGACGGCCGCCGCGACCAGCGTGCGCGAGCAGCTGCCCCGCATGGTCGAGCAGATGCGCAGCCCCGGCCAGCTGCCCGACGTCGAGCTGCCGCGCATCGCGGTGGACGGCGACGACGAGGTCGGCCGCCTGGCCGCCGCCTTCAACGCCGTCAACGACACGGTCGTCGAGGTCGCCGAGGAGCAGGCCGCCCTGCGCGGCTCCATCGCCGAGACCTTCGTCAACGTCGCCCGCCGCAACCAGGTCCTCCTGTCGCGCCAGCTGTCGTTCATCGACCACCTGGAGCAGCGCGAGGAGAACCCCGACACCCTCGAGAACCTGTTCCGCCTGGACCACCTCGCGACCCGGATGCGCCGCAACGCGGAGTCGCTCCTGGTGCTCGCCAACATCGACGCCGGCCGCCGCCTCCGCCAGCCGCTCGCCCTGTCCGACGTCATCCGCACCGCCGCCTCGGAGATCGAGCAGTACGAGCGGGTCAACCTCGCCCTGCAGGTCGACCCGCCGACGATGGGCCACCTGTCGCTGCAGCTGGCGCACCTGCTCGCCGAGCTGCTCGAGAACGGCACCAACTTCTCCGAGCCCCACACCCCCGTCCTGGTGACGACCAGCCGCACCGCCGCCGGCGTCCGCATCACCGTGACCGACGAGGGCCTGGGTCTCACCGACGACGAGATCGACACCGCCCGCGCCAAGATCTCCGACTTCGCCGCCGGCGACGTCGTCACCTCGCAGCGCCTCGGCTACTTCGTGGTCGGCCGGCTCGCCCGCCGCCTCGGCGTCACCGTCGGCCTGCGCCGCGGCGCCGCCAAGGGCCTCGTCGTCACCGTCGACCTGCCGCCGTCGCTGTTCGTCCCCGGCACGGTCACCGTGGCCGCGCCGTCGGGGGACCCCGCTTCCGTCGCCGCAGCTGACGTCGCCGGTGCTGCGGCCCCCGGCCAGCACGCCGCCGGCCCGGCCGACCCGGGCGCCTCCC